>NZ_JBEPAA010000090.1:0-29607 GCF_040298365.1 Kitasatospora sp. NPDC001603 | reverse complement strand
CCGGGCCGGCGGGCGGCTCGGGCGGCCGGGCGAACCCGCCCGGTGCGCCGGCCCGGGCCGCGGGCCCGGGGGCGAACAGGCCGTCCACCGCCCCGGCGCGGCGCCGCGCCGCCGCACGTTCGGCCTCCGCCGGGCGCGTCCACCCGGGGGCGTCGGCGGCCCCGGGCTCCGGCGGGTGCGCCCGCCCGGCGGGCCCGGTGTGCTCGGCGTCCGCGGGATGGGCCTGCCCGGCCCGAACCTCCGGAGCCTCCTCGCCCCGGTCCGCCGCACCGGCCAGGGCGGCCGCCACCGCCCGCTGCACCTTCGCCGTCAGCGCCTCCTCGCCGCCGAAGTACCGGCTCGGGCCCTTCATCGGGATCGCGCACAGACCCGGGCGCAGCACCTCCACCCGGGGCGTGAACGCCTCGACCGCCGCGACCACCGGTTCGAACCGCCGGGCCTCCGCCTCCGGGTCCCGCTCCCGCAGCTCCAGCGCGGGGCAGAGCCGCTGGGCCAGCTTGAGCCGCTGCCCCTGCCGCACACCGGCCGACCGCGCCGCCTCCGAGCAGGCCAGGACCCGCCCGCCGGCGACCACCGCCACCGGGACGTCGCCGCCGCCCGCGCTCCCTTCGACGGCCACCACCGGCCAGTCCGGGCACCAGACCACCAGCACCCGCGGCGTCCCGGGGGTCCCGGCTGCCGCAGGTGTTCCGGACGCTCCGGACGCTCCGGGCGCTCCACCGTCGGTCATCTCACACCACCGCCATTCGGTCGAGGTCCGCCCCGGCCCCCGACGTCACGTCCTCCCCCGCCTCGGCGGCCTCGGCCACCGCCCGCACCTCGCCGTGCTCGTCCGGCAGCCAGAGCCGGGCGGTGCGCCCGCGCACCGCCGAGCCACGCCCCTCCACCGCCACCTCCACCTGCCGCCCGGTGAGCTGGCCGTGCCCGTCACCCAGCCCGAACCAGCGGCCGGAGCGCACCTCCAGCCGCAGCCCCGCCCCCGGCCACGGCCCGGCCACCAGCAGCACGCAGCCACTGCGCCGCAGCACGGCCGCCAGCCGGGCGGCCGGCTTGGGTGCCACCGGCCCGTCCG
Organism: Kitasatospora sp. NPDC001603; assembly: GCF_040298365.1. NCBI lineage: Bacteria > Bacillati > Actinomycetota > Actinomycetes > Kitasatosporales > Streptomycetaceae > Kitasatospora > Kitasatospora sp. NPDC001603. The sequence continues at coordinate 28,535 of NZ_JBEPAA010000090.1, read as the reverse complement.
GACGCAGCATGATCAGCTCGACCGCCCCGGCCAGCACCGACACCACCTCGGCCCAGTGCGGCCCGGGGTCGTCCGCCACCAGCAGTCGCCGCAGGTCCAGCCCGTACCCGGCGGCCGCGGCGAGCCCGAGATCGGGCAGTCCGACCGCGGCCGCCCACCCGCCGTCCGACCCGCGTGCCCCGGCGGCCAGCGCGAGCAGCAGCCCGGTGTCCCCAGCCCCCACCGACACCGCCGTCCCCCGCCGGAGCCCGCCCTCCGGCAGCACCGCACCCAGCGCGGGCAGCACCGGCAGCAGCCCGCGCCGACCGTCGACCGCCTCGGTGCCGGTAGCGGCACCGAGGGCAGCCGCGGACACCACCGGGCGGAGCGGCTGCCGCTCGGCGGTGGATTCGAAAACAGATTCGAAAACGGGCACACCCCCAGGATCGAACATTCGTTCGCAAAGATTCAAGTCTGCTTGGTCCACCCCAACGGTCACTCTCCGTGATGCCCACCGCTCGGGGCCGCCCCGGCCGGCCCCGGACCGCCCCGGGGGCGATCGCCCAGGTCGGTGCGGGTGCCCCCCTCGCGGCGCGGGCGCCGCCCTCCCGGCACGGCGGAGTCCGGGCACCTCACGGAACGGCCGTGTCACAACTCGCCGGGCTACCTCGTCATAGGAGTGCAAGCCGCCGGACACCGACTTTGGAGCGCGTCATGGAAGCACGCCTGAACCCCTTCACCAACCCGGTCCTGGGCAAGGTCTTCAAGCACATCATCGCTGCGGGCAAGGTGCTCGAAGGCTCGACCCTGCCGGCCGCGACGCAGGAGCTGGTGAAGCTCCGCGCCAGCCAGATCAACGGCTGCGGCTTCTGCACCGACATGCACTTCAAGGACGCCGTGCACGCCGGAGAGTCCCCGGAGCGCCTCAACCTGGTCGCGGCCTGGCGCGAGGCCACGGTGTTCACCGAGGCCGAGCGCGCCGCCCTGGAACTCGCCGAGGAGGCCACCCGCATCGCCGATGCGGCCGGTGGCGTCTCCGACCGGGTCTGGACGAACGCCGCCCAGCACTACGACGAGGACCAGCTCGGCGCCCTGGTCGGAGTGATCACCGTCATCAACGCCTTCAACCGCGGGAACGTCATGCTCCAGATGCCCGCCGGCGACTACCGGCCCGGCCAGTTCGCCTGAGCGGGAGCACTGCCCGGGACGGCCGGATCCGGCCCGGACCGGGGCCACCGACGAGGCGGACACCCGCGCACCCGACGGGCGCGAGGTGTCCGCCTCGCCGCCTTCGCGAGCCCGGCTCCGCGACCGACACTCTCGCCAACCGGGCGTGACCGCCGTTACACTGATGGCGCGTCACATCTCGCCGGTGCACGTCGTCTCCCTGGCACACGAGGAAGCGACCCGCTCGACCGAGGAGGACGCACCATGGAGACCATGACCGTCGAACGCGTCATCGACGCCCCCATCGACGACGTGTTCCGCTGGCTCACCACGACCACCAACTACACGGCCTCGCCGCTGGTGCTGCGCTGCCGCCTCGCCCGGCGCGGCAGCGGGGCGCCCTACGGCGTCGGCGCCGTCCGCAACCACCTGTGGCTCATCGGCTGGTTCAGCGAGCGCATCACCCACTACGACCCCCCGTACGCCACCGAGTACGTCGTCGACCGGAGCCTGCCGCCGTCCCGTCACGAACTCGGCCGGATGACCTTCACGGAGGTCGACGGCGGCACCCACGTCCGGTGGACCACCCGCGCCGAGGTCGGCGTCCCGCTGCTCGGCGGCCCGCTCACCCGGTTGTTCGCCCGGCCGGTCATCACCCGCACGTTCCGGGGCATCCTCGACGCCGCCGCCACCGCGCTGACCACGCCTCCCGGCCGGACCCCGCCGCGGCACTGACCGCCCGTCGGCCGGAGGCGGGGTGGCAGACTGGTCCCATGATCGGACCGGACTTCAAGAAGGACCTTCAGATCTATCTGCAGGACGCCCGAGACACCCTGCTCTGGAAGCTCGACGGACTGTCGGAGTACGACATCCGCCGCCCGATGACGCCGACCGGCACCAACCTGCTGGGGCTGGTCAAGCACGCGACCGGCGCCGAGGCCCTCTACTTCGGAGCCACCTTCGGGCGGCCGTTCGCCGGAACGCCCCTGTGGATCACCGGCGACGCCGAGCCGAACGCCGACCTCTGGGCGACCCCCGAGGAGACCCGGGAGCAGATCGTCGACCGGTACCGCGCGGCATGGGTCCACGCGGACGCGACGATCGGGTCACTCCCGCTGGACGCCGTCGGCCGGGTGCCCTTCGGCAACCGGAGCGAACTGACGCTCCACCGGGTCCTCGTCCACATGATCGCGGAGATCCAACGCCACGCCGGCCACGCGGACATCGTCCGGGAACAGCTCGACGGGACCACCGGCCTGCGCGACGGGGACGGGAACATGGCCCCCGGCGACCGCCTCCAGTGGGAGGAGCACCACACCCGAGTCGAACAAGCAGCCCGCACGGCCGCCCAGCCCACCTGACCCCCCAAACGGGCCTCAGCCCGCGCCGTCCGTGCAGGTCGGCCGGGCCGGTCGCGACGGCACCGGGCGGTCGAGGTGACGCGGCGGCCGACGGCGTGCGAGCCTTCGGGCATGTCCGAGCTGCGCGAACAGGCCGATCCCCCGGTCCGGTTGATCGGCTTCTGGGGGTCGCCGGAGAACCGGGCGCTGCCGAACCCCGCTGATTTCGCCGATCCCGCGTGGGACGAGCCGGAGCGGCAGTGGGTGGCGGACTACCTGGAGCACGGGCAGGTCGCCGCGTCCTGGATGGGCTCGTCCCGGTGCAGACTGTGCTCACGCGTCAACGGGTCCCGTGATCTCACCGACGGCCGCTACCTCTGGCCCGAGGGGCTCGCCCACTACGTTCTCGGCCACGGCGTCAGGCTCCCGGCCGAGTTCCTCGACCACATCGAGCGGAGGTCCCGGGCTCTGGAGGATCTGGAGCGGGACGACTCGTGGTGGCGGCGGGCCACGGGCCCTACGTAGGCCGGCCAGGACCGCTCGACCTGACCCCCCGAGCGGGCCTCAGCCCGCGCCGTCCGTGCCGTGGTACTCGCTCGGCATGGAGCTGTGGTGCTCCACGGGCCGTTCGGTGCCGACTCTCGCCCACCACCAGTACGCGAGGCCGGCCACGGCGACGAGGCCGACCGGAATCAGGACCACCAGAAGCCATTCGAGCATGCCGTCTCCCCCTCCCCCGGCGGCCGACCCGGCGTGCCGCCCCCGGGAAGCGTAGGCCCACGCGCGCCACGGGGTGGCCGGCGGCGCGGCGGGGCCGCGTTGACCTGTCCCTGACCGGGACCCTAGGGTCTGGCCTGTGCAGCGATACGACTGGCTGAAGACGATTCAGCGGATGGACCCGGAGACCGAGTTCACCGAGATCTACCGGATCAGCAGCTGGTACGAGTTCCCGTGGGACACCACCCAGTCGCTCAGCTTCGCGCTCTACCGCACCTACGCCGTCCCGAGCATCGGCCGACTGCTCGCGCGGACCGGCGAGTTCACCCGCCGCGCGCAGAAGCGCTACGACGACACCGTGCTGATCCTGGAGGCCGTGGTCGAGCACGGCTTCGCCTCGGAGCAGGGCCGGGAGGCGATCCGGCGGATGAACCGGATGCACCACCGGTACGACATCTCCAACGAGGACTTCCTGTACGTGCTCGCCACCTTCGTCGTGGTACCCAAGCGCTGGCTGGACGACTACGGCTGGCGCCCGTACTCCGAGCACGAGGTGCGGGCCACCACCAACTACTACCGCGAACTGGGCCGCCACATGGGCCTGAGCGACATCCCGGAGACGTACGACGCGTTCGAGCGGCTGCTGGACGGCTACGAGCGCGCCCACTTCGGCCACGACCGGGGCGGCCGGGAGGTCTCCGACGCCACCCTCGGCCTGATGGCCTCCTGGTACCCGGCCCCGCTGCGGCCCTCGATGCGGGTGTCCTCGATCTGCCTGCTCGACGATCCGCTGCGCGAGGCCTTCGGGTACTCCCGGCCCCCGGCCGCGCTCCGGTACGCCGTCCGCTCCGGCATGCGGCTGCGCGGGCGGCTCGTCCGCCTCCTGCCGCCGCGCCGCTCCCCGCGCCTGGCCCGCGACGGCCGGCAGGTGCGCAGTTACCCGGGCGGGTACCGGATCGCCGAGCTCGGCACCTTCGAGGACGGCGCCACCGGGCACGGCGCCTTCGGGGACGCCGCCGCGCCCCGGGGCGGCTGCCCCTTCCCGCCCGCCGCGACCGGGCCGGCCGGGGGCACGGACCCGGCCGGGGGCTGACCGCCCGCCGCACCCGCTCCGCCCCGGACCGGCGCCCTCACTCGGGGACGACGAGGGTGTTCTGGCAGGCCGTCAGGAGCCAGCGCCCGTCCTCCTTGGCCATCACGTACAGCGGGCTGCCCTCCTCGCCGACCTGTTCGCCGGCGAGGGTGAGGTAGCGCTGGCGGACCTTGACCGCGGCCACGTCGGGGCGGACGAAGAGGACGTGCACCACCTCGTACTCGGCGGTGTTCCCGGAGCCGAGGAAGGCGCCCGGGAGCACCGTGCGGGTGAACGCGGCGATCTCGTCCCGCCCGGTGAGGCGCTTGCCGTGGCCGGTGGTCCAGATCGCGTCCTCGCGGAAGAGACTGACGAACTCCGCCACGAGTTCGTTGACCTGGGCGTACTGGAGGGCGGCGACGACCCGCCCGACGGCCTCGGTCTCAACGGCGATGTCGGCCTCGGCGCCGATCCGGGCATCGGCCGCGACGGCCGTGGTGTTCGTGTTCATGATGACCATGATTGACCTTCAAGCCGACTTGAGGTCAAGCCTTTTCGGCCGCCGGCTCCACCCCGGCCCCGACCTGCCCGGCGCTCGCGCCGTGGGCGGTGACGGCGGTCAGGGGCAGTGCGACGTGGCCGACGCCGGTGCCGAGCCGGGTGAGCGCGGTGGCGGTGAACAGGGTACGGAAGCCGGGTGTCCGCCAGAGTGATCCGGCGCTCCCGGTCCGTTCGTCCGGTCAGCGGGCAGGGCGGGCCGGGCGGGCACGGGGGTCGCCCGGGCGTCTGGGGCGGCCGGGGCGGCCGTGACCGCCCGTTCCCGGGTCGGCCGCGGACGGGTCAGGAGGACCCCGGCCAGCACCACGGCCATTCCCGTGACACCCCTCGCGCTCAACGGCTCGTCGAGCACGAGCGCGCCGAGCCCGGTGGAGACGACCGGCAGCAGGTAGCCGACGGTGGCGGCCGCGGTGGCGCCCTCGGTGGCGATGAGCCGGTAGTTCAGGTGGAAGGTGAGCCCGGTGGAGAGCACCCCGAGCACGGTCACCGCCGCGAGCGCCCGGACGTTGAACCCGTCGGTGGCACCGGCGGCGGCCGGCAGCGCCAGCGAGCCGAGCCCGGCCGCCACGGTGAGCTGGGCGGCGGAGAGGGCGAGCGGGGCGGTACCGGTGCCGGTGAGCACGCGGCCCATGTAGGTGAACGCCACCGCGTAGCTCGCGGCCGCGCCCAGCAGGGCGAGCACGCCCCAGCCGGGGGCGCCGCCGTGCTGGTGCGCCGGCCCCGCGTCGCCCTGCCACGGCGAGAAGATCACCAGCACCCCCGCGAAGCCGAGCAGCAGACCGCCGAGGCGCCTCGGGTGCCACCCGCGTTCCGTCCCGAGCGCCAGGCCGATCAGCAGCGACCAGAGCGGGGTCGTCGCGTTGAGCACCCCGGCGGGCCCCGAGCCGACGGTCCGCATGCCGAGGGCGGCCAGGAAGAAGGGCAGCACGTTGCAGAACAGGGCGGCCACGGCGAGCCGGAGCCAGACCGCGGCGCCGCGCGGCAGCCGCTGCCGGGCGGAGCGGGCGAGGAGCAGCAGCACCGCGGCCCCGAGGGCGGAGCGCAGCACGGTGATCTGGAGCGGGGTCAGCCCGTTCCGGAGCGCGAGTTCGGTCCACAGGAAGCCCGATCCCCAGAGCAGGGCGAGCACGGCCATCCGCAGCACGGGACACCTGCCTTTCGTCGGTCGGCCTCCCGACCGGGAGGCCGGAAGCGCCGGAAGCGCCGGAAGCGCCGGAAGCGCCGGAAGGAACGCTGCCCGCCCGGACCCGACAGGACAAGTGAAAAGTTCTTCAGCACGTTTAAGCTGGACTACATGCTCGATGTGCGACGTCTGCAGGTGCTCCGCGCCGTGGTCACCGGCGGCTCGGTGAGCGCGGCCGCCACCGCGCTCGGCTACACGCCGTCCGCCGTCAGCCAGCAGGTGGCGGCGCTGGAGAAGCAGACCGGGACGGCGCTGCTCGAACGCGCCGGGCGCGGCGTGCGGCCGACCGCCGCCGGACGGCTGCTCGCCGAGCACGCCGCCGTCATCGAACGGCAGGTGGCCGAGGCCGGCACGGCGCTCGCCGATCTGCTGGCCGGGCGCAGCGGCTCCCTGACGGTCCGCTACTTCGCCACGGCGGGAGCCGCCCTGGTGGCGCCCGCCGTCGCGGCCTTCCGCCGCGAGCACCCGGGGGTGCGGCTCGACCTGGGGATGACCGACCCCGAGGACCCGCTGGAGGACGTCCTCCGGGGGCGGGCGGATGTGGCGGTGGTGGTCCGGCCGCACGGGGGCGAGCACCCCGGGCTGCGTCTCGTCCCCCTGCTCGACGACCCGTACCGCGCCGTCCTGCCGAGGGGCCACCGGCTCGGTGCGAGGCGCGTCCTCGACCTGGCCGACCTGGCCGGTGAGCCCTGGGTCGGCAGCGAGCGGACCGGCCCCTGCCTCGACACCGTCCTGGACGCCTGCGCCGAGGCCGGGTTCCGCCCCGGCTTCGCGGTGGACAGCGAGGACTACCCGACCGCCCAGGGCTTCGTCGCGGCCGGGCTCGGGGTGGCCCTGGTCCCGCTCCTGGGCCTCGCCCGGCGCCACCCCGGTGTGATCGTCCGCAGGCTCCGCGCCCCCGAGCCGGTCCGCGCCGTGCACGCCGCCGTCCGCACCACCGCCTGGGGGCAGCCCGCCCTCGCCCAGCTGCTCGCCTCCCTCCGGGAGGCGGCCCGGGCGGCACGGGTCTGACCGGTGGCACGAGCGCCGGGACAGCCTTGTCAGGGCCACGCCATCAACTCGGTGCAGGGGTCTCCCCCGGCGGTGCGACCGTCATTTAGGCTGGTGAGGTGCTCATACTCGTTCGCCGTCGCCACGTGGACCTGCTCCGCGTGACGAGCATGTCCTGTCGACGCTCCAGCTGAACCTCGCGCCTCCCACCCTCATGCGCGGCCCCAGGCGGCCGCGTCCCCCCTCCTGACCCCCGGAGCACCCGCCGCACCAGGCGCGGCCCCGGCGTCCCCGGTCGATCACCGGGACAGGCCAGGACGAGACCCAGCGGATGTCACCCATGACGCAGCAGCACTCCTCCAGCACCCCCTCCGCCGCCCCCGCGGACGCCCTCCCGGTGATCGACCTCTCGCTCGCCGACGGCAGCGCCGACGACCGGCTCCGCCTGCACGACGACCTGCGGAAGGCGGCCACCGGCGTCGGCTTCTTCCAGCTCGTCGGCCACGGCGTCACCCCGGCCGAGACGGCCGCCCTGATCGACGCGATGCGGGCGTTCTTCGCCCTGCCGGAGGCCGACCGGCTCGCCGTGAGCAACCTCAACTCCCCGCACTTCCGCGGTTACACCCGCACCGGGCACGAGCTCACCGGCGGCAGCCAGGACTGGCGGGACCAGCTGGACATCGGGGCCGAGCTGCCCCCGCACGTCCCGGAGCGGGGCGAGCCCCCGTACTGGTGGCTGGAGGGCCCGAACCAGTGGCCCGCCGCGCTCCCCGAGCTGCGGACCGCCGCGCTCGGCTGGATCGACCGCCTCGGCGCGGTCGCCCAGCGGCTGCTGCACGAACTCCTCGCCTCGATCGGCGCCGCTCCCGACTTCTACGACTACGCCTTCGCCGGCCACCCGCACCTGCGGCTGAAGCTGGTCCGCTACCCCGGCACCGCGCCCGACGGCGCCGGCCAGGGCGTCGGCGCGCACAAGGACTACGGATTCATCACCCTCCTGCTCCAGGACACCGTCGGCGGCCTCCAGGTCGAGCGCGCGGACGGCAGCTTCCTGGAGGTGCCGCCGATGGAGGGCGCCTTCGTGGTCAACCTGGGCGAGCTGCTGGAGGTCGCCACCGACGGCTACCTCAAGGCCACCAACCACCGCGTGGTCAGCCCGGCCGGCGCCCGCGAGCGCTTCTCCATCCCGTTCTTCTACAACCCGCGCCTCGACGCCCACATCGAGCCGCTCGACTTCCCCCTCGCGCACCACGCCCCGGGCGCCACCCAGGACCCGGGCAACCCGCTCTTCGCCGAGTTCGGCCTCAACGAGTGGAAGGGCTACACCCGCGCCCACCCCGAGGTCACCCGCCGCCACCACCCCGACCTCGCCGACGCCGGCTCGCGCTGACCCCCGGCGGGTTCGGCCGCCACGAGGGGGAGGGCCACACCCGCGCCCACCACCCCAGGTCTCGCCGACCACCGGCGGCACCGGCGGACACGCCCCGGGCCCCGCTCCCGCGCCGACGGCGCCGGGCGGGGCCCGGGGCGTGCCGGGCACCGCCGGTGGACCGGGTCGCCCGGCACTGTCACACTGCTGCTGTCACAGCGGTGGTGCAACAGAGGCGGAGGTGGCGGATGGGGGCGCGGGAGGGTGTCGAGATCCGGCTGACGGTGGACGAGCTGGCGGCGCGGGCGGGAGTGACCGTGCGCACGGTGCGGTTCTACGGGACGAAGGGGCTGCTGCCGCCGCCGGAGCTGGGACCGCGCCGGGTCGGCTGGTACGGGGCGGAGCACCTGGACCGGCTCGGGCTGATCGAGGAGCTGCAGCGGCAGGGCCTGACGCTGGCGGCGATCGAGCGCTACCTGGCCTGGCTGCCGCAGGACAGCACGCCGCTGGACCTGGCCATCCACCGGGCGCTGGTGGCTTCCTGGACGCCGGAGACGGCGGAGGAGCTGAGCCGCGGGCAGCTGGAGCGGCGGGCCGGGCGGGAACTCTCGCCCGCGCAGCTGGAACGGCTGGCGGCGATGGGCGCGCTGGAGCGGACGCCCGACCCGGAGGCGTTCCGGGTGGACCCGGGGCTGCTGCCGCTCGGGGTGCGGATCCTGGACGTGCCGATCCCGCTGGAGACCCTGCTGGCCGCGCGCGCGGTGGTGCTGGAGCACAGCCGGGCGACGGCGCACGAGTTGCAGCGGCTGTTCCGCGAGACGGTCTGGAAGCCGTACCGGGAGAGCGAGCCCGCGCCGGCCGAGCTGGAGCGGATGAAGGAACTCACCGACCACATCCAGCCGATGGTGGCGCAGGCCCTGGTGACCGCGTTCCAGCGGTCGCTGCGGGAGGAGCTGGGCGAGGCGGCGCGCTCCGTGGAGGACGCCGCCCCGCCCGGCTGACCGACCGGCCGTCAGTCGCAGAAGGTCCGGCCCTCGGCGGCGACCCGCTCCAGCAGGGCCGGCGGCGCGAACCGCTCGCCGTAGGCGGCGGCGAGTTCCCGGGCGCGGGCCGCGAAGCCCGCCGGGCCGCCCTCGTACCCGTTGATGTACTGGAAGACGCCGCCCGTCCAGGCCGGGAAGCCGATGCCGAGGATGGAGCCCACGTTGGCGTCGGCGACCGAGGTCAGCACGCCCTCCTCCAGGCAGCGGACCGAGTCCAGAGCCTCGCTGAAGAGCATCCGCTCCTTGAGGTCCTCGAAGGGGACGGCGCTCCCGGCCGCGCCCTCGGCCGAGGTGAAGTGCTCGCGCAGGCCCGGCCAGAGCCTGCCGCGCCGGCCGTCCTCGCCGTACTCGTAGAAGCCGGCGCCGCCGCTGCGGCCGGGGCGGCCGAACTCGTCGACCATCCGGTCCACCACCGCGTCCGCCGGGTGGGCGGTCCAGCTGCCGCCGGCCTCCTCGACCGCGCGCCGGTACTCGTCGCGGATCTTGCGCGGCAGCGTCAGCGTCAGCTCGTCCAGCAGCGAGAGCACCTTGGCGGGGTAGCCCGCCTGGGCGGCGGCCTGCTCGACGGTGGCCGGGTCGACGCCCTCGCCGACCATCGCCACGCCCTCGTTGATGAACTGGCCGATCACCCGGGAGGTGAAGAAACCGCGCGAGTCGTTGACCACGATCGGCGTCCGGTCGATCTGCCGGACCAGGTCGAAGGCGCGGGCGAGCGCCTCGTCGCCGGTCTGCGGACCGCGGATGATCTCCACCAGCCGCATCTTGTCGACCGGCGAGAAGAAGTGCAGGCCGATGAAGTCGGCGGTGCGCCCGACGCCCTCGGCGAGCAGGCCGATCGGCAGGGTGGAGGTGTTGGAGCAGAGCAGCGCGTCCGGCGCCACCACGCCCTCGATCTCCTGGAACACCTTCCGCTTGAGCTCGGGGTTCTCGAAGACCGCCTCGATCACCGCGTCGCAGCCGGCCAGGTCGGCGGCCTCGGCGGTGGGGGTGATCCGGGCGAGCAGCTCCTCGCGCTGCGCCTCGGTGGCCCGGCCGCGCGCCACCGCCTTGTCCAGCAGGCCGGCGGAGTACGCCTTCCCGCGCTCGGCGGCCTCGGTGCTGACGTCCTTCAGCAGCACCTCGATGCCGGCCTTGGCACAGGTGTAGGCGATGCCGGCGCCCATCATGCCCGCGCCGAGCACGGCGACCCTGCGCACCGTCCGCCTCTCGACGCCCTGCGGCCGGCCGGCGCCGGAGTTGACCGCCTGCATGTCGAAGAAGAGCGCCTGGATCATGTTCTTGCTGGTCTGCCCGCAGGCCAGCTCGGTGAAGTAGCGCGCCTCGATCACCATCGCGGTGTCGACGTCCACCTGGGCGCCCTCGACCGCCGCCGCCAGCACGTTGCGCGGCGCCGGGTAGGGCGCGCCGGCCAGCTGCTTGCGCAGGTTGGACGGGAAGGCCGGCAGGTTGGCGGCCAGCGCCGGGGTGGCCGGGGTGCCGCCGGGGATCCGGTACCCCTTGACGTCCCAGGGCTGGACGGCGGTCGGGTTGGCCTCGATCCAGGCGCGCGCCCGGGTGGTCAACTCCTCCGGGGTGTCCACCAGTTCGTGGACCAGGCCGTGCTGGAGCGCCTGCTCCGGACGGTACTGGCGGCCCTGCAGGAGCACCTTCAGCAGGGCGTCGGTGATGCCGAAGAGCCGCACCGTGCGAACGACCCCGCCACCACCGGGCAGCAGGCCGAGGGTGACCTCGGGCAGGCCGATCCGGCTGGCCGGGGCGGTCAGCGCGATCCGGTGGTGGCAGGCGAGGGCGATCTCCAGACCGCCGCCGAGCGCGCTGCCGTTGAGGGCGGCGACCACCGGCTTGCCGAGCGTCTCCAGCCGGCGCAGCGCCCGCTTGATCCGCATCGACTTCTCGAAGACGGCGGCGGCGTCCTCGGGGCGGGCGGCGGACAGCATCCGGAGGTCCCCGCCGGCGAAGAAGGTCTTCTTCGCCGAGGTGACCACGACGCCGCGCAGGTCGTCGCCGAGGGCGGCGAGGCGCTCGACGGTGGCGTCGAAGTCGGCCGTGAAGGCCTCGTTCATGGTGTTCACGGACTGGGTGGGATCGTCGAGGACGAGGGTGACCACGCCGTCCTGGTCCTGCTCCCAGCGGATGGTGGTGGTGTCGCTCATGGGGTTGGGGTCTCCTGTGAGGGCCGGGACAAGGGGGGTGCCGCGCGCACCGCGCCACGGGAAGGGGCGGCGGCGGGCCGCCGGAGGCTCAGACGCGCTCGACGACGGTGGCGATGCCCATCCCGCCGCCGACGCAGAGGGTGACCAGGCCGTAGCGCAGCTCGCGGCGCTCCAGCTCGTCGACCAGGGTGCCGAGGAGCATCGCGCCGGTGGCGCCGAGCGGGTGGCCGAGGGCGATCGCGCCGCCGTTGACGTTCACCTGGTCCGGGCGGAAGCCGAGCTCGCGGACGAAGCGCAGGGCGACGGCGGCGAAGGCCTCGTTGATCTCGACCAGGTCGATGTCGGCGGCGGTCAGCCCGGCCTTGGCGAGCGCCTTGCGGGTGGCGGGGGCCGGCCCGGTGAGCATGATCGTGGGCTCGGAGCCGGAGACGGCGGCCGAGACGATCCGGGCGCGCGGGCGCAGGCCGTACCGCTCGCCGATGCCGCGGTTGCCGATCGCGACCAGGGCCGCCCCGTCCACGATGCCGGAGGAGTTGCCGGCGTGGTGCACGTGGTCGATGGCCTCGACCCAGTGGTACTTCTGCAGGGCGACCGCGTCGAAGCCGCCGGCCTCGCCGATGCCGGCGAAGGAGGGCTTGAGGCCCGCCAGGGTCTCCACGGTGGTGCCGGGGCGGATGAACTCGTCGCGGTCCAGCACGACCAGGCCGTTGCGGTCGCGGACCGGGACGACCGAGCGGTCGAACAGGCCGTCGGCCTGGGCCTTGGCGGCCCGGGCCTGCGACTCGGCGGCGAAGGCGTCCACGTCGGTGCGGGAGAGGCCCTCGATGGTGGCGATCAGGTCGGCGCCGATGCCCTGCGGGACGAAGTGGTTCTCGTAGTTGGTCATCGGGTCCATCGCCCAGGCACCGCCGTCGGAGCCCATCCTCACCCGGGACATCGACTCGACGCCGCCGGCCAGGATGAGGTCCTCCCAGCCCGAACGGACCTTGGCGGCCGCCAGGTTGACCGCCTCCAGGCCGGAGGCGCAGAAGCGGTTCTCCTGGACGCCGGCCACCGAGTCGGGCAGGCCGGCCGTGATGGCGGCGATCCGGGCGATGTCGGACCCCTGGTCGCCGATCGGGCTGACCACACCGAGCACGATGTCGTCGACCGCCGCCGGGTCCAGCTCGGGGAAGCGGCGGCGCAGTTCGTGGATCAGGCCGACGACCAGGTCGATCGGCTTGGTGCCGTGCAGTGAGCCGTTGGCCTTGCCCCGGCCGCGCGGGGTGCGGATCGCGTCGTAGACGTACGCTTCGGTGGTCACGGTGGATTGCCTTTCGGGGGTCTGACCGGGCGGGGGGGGTGGGAGGGTTCGGGGGGCCGGGGCGGGAGTTCCGCGGCCTGGCGGGCGCTTCGCCGGGCGGGCGGGGGGCGGGGACCGGGGTCAGCCCAGCAGGGAGCGCCCGACGATCTCCTTCATGATCTCGGTGGTCCCGCCGTAGATGGTCTGGATCCGGCCGTCGGTGAACGCGCGGGCGACCGGGTACTCGGTCATGTACCCGTAGCCGCCGTGGAGCTGGAGGCAGCGGTCGGCGGTGCGCTTCTGCAGTTCGGTGGCCCACCACTTGGCCATCGAGGCGTCCGCCGGGGTGAGCGCGTAGCGGTTGTGCTCGGTGATGCAGCGGTCCACGAAGGCCCGGGTGACCGCGCACTCGGTGGCCATCTCGGCGATCTCGAACCGGACGTGCTGGAGCTTGGCGAGCGGCCGGCCGAAGGCCTCGCGCTGCTTCACGTACTCGGTGGTGATCTCGACCAGGTACTCGGCGCCGGCGATCGCGGCGGCCGCGATGGTGAGCCGCTCCTGCGCGAGGTTCCGCATCAGGTAGAGGAAGCCCTGGTGCTCCTCGCCGAGCAGGTTCGCCTTGGGGACGCGGACGTCCTCGAAGAACAACTCGGCGGTGTCCTGGGCCTTCTGGCCGATCTTGTCGAGGTTGCGGCCGCGCTCGAAGCCGGGCGTCCCGCGCTCGACCACCAGCAGGCTCAGCCCGCGCGAACCGCCCTCGGGGGTGGTCCTGGCGACCACGACCACCAGGTCGGCCAGGATGCCGGTGGAGATGAAGGTCTTGGCACCGTTGAGCAGGTAGTGGTCGCCCTGGTCCACGGCGTGGGTGCGGATGCCCTGGAGGTCGGAACCGGTACCGGGCTCGGTCATCGCGATGGCGGTGATCAGCTCGCCGCTGCAGAACCCGGGCAGCCAGCGGCGCTTCTGCTCGTCGGTGGCGAGCGAGGTGAGGTACGGGCCGATGATGTCGTTGTGCAGGCCGAGCGCCAGGCCGGAGGCGCCCGCCCGGGCGAACTCCTCGGCGAGCACGGCGGCGTAGCGGAAGTCGGCGGCGCCCCCGCCGCCGTACTCCTCGGGGACGGCGAGCCCGAGGAGCCCCTGCCGCCCGGCGGCCAGCCAGGCGGAGCGGTCCACGATGCCGGCCCGCTCCCAGCGGTCGTAGTGCGGCAGCACCTCCTTGGCGAGGAAGGACCGGACGGTCGCCCGGAAGTCCTCGTGCTCCTCGGTGTAGATGTCGCGTTCCACGGCAAGCTCCTTAACGGGCCTCGGAGCCCAGGGAATTCGGCGAATCCGGGGAATCCGGGGACTCGGGGGCGTCCGGGGAATCCGGGACGGCCCGGTCGGCAGGGACAGCGGGGACAGCGGGCTCAGCGGGCCCAGCAGGTGAGCCCGGCGGGGCCAGCAGGGCGGGCACACCCCAGTCGCGGGCCACCTCGTCGGTGTCGGCGCCCGGCCGGGCCGGCGGGCGGCGCAGCGTGCCGGGGGTGGCGGAGAACCGGGGCGCCGGCGCCGGCTGGGTGACGCCGTCCGCCTCGACGTACGTCCCCCGGGCCACCAGGTGCCCGTACGAGGCAGCCTGACGCATCGTCAGGACCGGCTCCACGCAGGCGTCGGAACCGGCGAAGACGGCCTCCCACTCGGCGCGGGTACGGGTGGCGAAGCGGGCCGAGATCCGCGCCCGCAGTTCGGGCCAGCGGGCCACCTCGTACTGGCCCGGGGCGTCCGGACCGAGCTCCAGCAGCCGGGCGAACTCGGCGTAGAACCGCGGCTCCAGCGCGCCGACGGCGAGGTCGCCGCCGTCCTTGGCCCGGTACACGGCGTAGCAGGGCGCACCGCCGTCGAGCAGGTTCACACCGCGCCGGTCCTGCCACTGCCCGGCCGCGAGCAGCCCCCAGAGCACGGTGGTGAGGTGAGCGGCGCCGTCCACGATGGCGGCGTCGACGACCTGGCCGGCGCCGGTCGCACCGGCGTGATGGAGGGCCGCGAGCAGACCGACGACCAGGTAGAGCGAGCCGCCGGCGTAGTCGCCGAGCAGGTTGGCGGGGACGGCGGGCGGCTGCTCGGGCGATCCGATCAGGCCGAGCACCCCGGCCACCGCCGCGTACCCGATGTCGTGGCCGGCCCGGGCGGCCAGCGGTCCGTCCTGACCCCAGCCGGTCATCCGGCCGTAGACCAGGGCGGGGTTGCGGGCGAGACAGGCCTCGGGGCCGACGCCGAGGCGTTCGGCGACTCCGGGGCGGTAGCCCTCGATCAGCAGGTGGGCGCGTTCGACCAGGTCGAGCACCTGCGCGGGCCCGCCGGGGGACTTGAGGTCGACCAGCACCGAGCGCTTGTTGCGGTTGGTGACGTCGTAGGCCGGGTCCTGGGAGAGCGGTGAGGGGTCGGGCCGGTCCACCCGGACCACGTCGGCCCCGAGGTCGGCCAGCAGCATGCCCGCGAAGGGCCCGGGGCCGATCCCCGCGAGCTCGACCACCCGGACCCCGGCCAGCGGGCCGGGACTGCTCGGGTCACGCACTGGCGACCGCCCCCTCGGGGTTTGACAGTAAAGCTGTAACACTCGCGATGATAGGGAAGCGACCCGCCGGTAACAAGACCCTTCACCCGTCGACACGGCCCGCCGAATCCCTGACACGGCGGGCGCAACCGGGGTGACGGAGGGTGCGTCGGTACACCTACGGGGCGGGCCTGTACGGTCGCCCTGTTGTCGGAGTGGCTCTGATCTCTCGTCAGAGGAAGGGAAGCAGAGGCGACCTCAGCAAGAACTACTCCGCGGGTGAGGAGCAGCTCAAGTCCATGATCGAGTACAAGGCGGTGCTGTCGGGCGTCTCCCAACGGGACGTCGACGCCACCGGCGGCGTGACCCAACAGCTCATGGAGGGCGTCACCCAGAACTACTCGACGGCGATCGACCGCACCTACAACGGTGCGCTCGGCAGGGGGTGAGGACGCCATGACGGCCGAACAGGACCGCGCGGACGGGAGCACGGAGCGGACCGCGGGCGCGCTGCGCCGCACCGACGAGGCCCTCACCCGGCGCGGCTTCACCACCCGGCGGCTGCGCCTGCGGGCGGCGGCCGTGATCGTGGCGATCACGGCCGCCGCCTCGGGGGTGCTGCTGTACGAACTGACGAACGCGCTGGGGCCGGACACGGTCTGCGGTGGCGCCGCGACGGCGGACGAGGTGCACACCGCGTTGGGGCCCGGGCGGATCAGCGAGGAGAAGAGCGACGGCTGGTCGCCCGGCGCCTACGACCGGACCGCTGCCTGCCGGGTGACGGTCTCGTACGGGCTGTTCGGCCCGACCGGCCGGTCCGCGGCGCTCGCCCTCGCGCTCCCCCAGGACGAGGTCACGCCGCCGACAGCACCGGAGGCCCGGCTGTTCGCCGGTGGCTCCACCGGCGCCGTGCTGGATTCCCGTGCCTGGGCGCTGCTCCCGGACGGCTGTCCCAAGGCCATGCGGGCCGAGGTCCGGCTGCTCGGGTCGGACGACACGGTCGGCGGCCGCGCCGCTGGGATGGCGGCGCTGGCCGTGGCGTTCGCCAACACCGCCGCCGAGAGCAAGGGGTGCGGTGGCGGGCTCCCCGCCCCGTCCGGCCTGTCCGCCGCGGCGACCCCGCAACCGGCCGACCTCGGCAACGTCTGCGGCCTGCCCGGCATGGCGCCGGCCCGGGACCCACAGGCCGGCGAGGGGTACCGGCAGACGGTGACCGCCGGGTTCGCCCCGGTCTGGTCCTGTGCGATCTCCTCCCCGAGCGGCCTGAACACTCAGGCCTCCTTCACGATCACCACCGACCCCCGGGTCAGCGCGCTGGACCCGCAGGACGCGCGTACGGAGGCCTACGGGCGCGCCCGGTGGATCGGGTCCTCGGGCGAGAACGTGGTCGCCACGTGCCAGGGCAAGTCCACCTACTTCCACCTGGACCGGAAGTACAGCCCCGGGGTGGCCGGCAGCGGGCTCTTCCCCGACACCGCCGACCTCTGGCGGCAGTTCCTCGTCGCCGGCGGCAAGGCGGTCGGCTGCGAGCCGATCATCCCGTAGCCCGTCCGCGGCCGGCCGGCCCGGGTCTCCGGGGAGGACACCCGGGCCGGCCGGCTCCCCCTGGCGGGGGAGGCGGATCGTGTGGTGGGAGGAGGCGCCGGCGCTCCCGTCCGCGGGAGGGTGGGGGGCATGACCACAACGATCTCCGCCGGCGGGGTCGCCCTGGCCGGGCAGGCGGTGCCGGACCCCCCGGGCACCGGGACCGCTGACGTAGAGTCGGCCGGGTGATCACGGGGGTGGGCGCGGGCGGCACCGCGCGGCGGATCGGCGGTGCGCTGCTGGGCCGGCGGGCCCGGCTGCGCTGGGTGCACCTGGTGCTCGGCGGCGCCCTGCTGATGCCGTACTGGATGCTCTCGACCGTCCTGCTCGGGGCGCTCGACCCGGCGCACGGCTCCGTGGTCCAGGTCCTCCTCTACTTCGCCGCGCTCGCCCTCTCGCTGCCGATGGCCGCCGTCACCGCCCTGGTGCCGACGGTCCGGTCGCTGGAGGGGGCGGCGGCACGGGCGCTCTGCGCGCCGGAGCGGGCCGAGGAGGTCTCCGCCGGGCCGGCCAGGTCCTGGGCCGCCAGGCGCCGGAGCGCCGCCTGGTACGTGCTGCACGTGCTGTTCGGCGGGATCGTCAGCGGGATGACGCTGGCCGGGACGCCGTTCGCGGTGGTGCTGGTGATCACTCCGCTCGGCGGGCCGGCGGTGGACGGCGTGGTGCGCTTCTGGCAGGACCGCGGGTTCCCGGCCTGGCTGCCCGGACCGGTGCTCGGCCTCGCGCTCCTGCTGCTGATCCTCGCCACCAGCGCCGGCTGCGGCGCCCTGCTGGCCCGGTGGGCGCCGGTGCTGCTCGGCCCGACCCCGGAGGAGCGGCTGGCCGCCGCCGAACGGCGGGCCGCCGTCCTCGCCCAGCGCAACCGGCTCGCCCGCGAGCTGCACGACTCGGTCGGCCACGCGCTCGGCGCGGTCGGCATCCAGGCCTCGGCGGCGGCCCGGGTGCTGCGGACCGACCCGGACTTCGCCGCCGGGGCACTGCGGGCGATCGCCGAGACCGCGCGGGCGGCCGTCGCCGAGCTGGACGCGGTGCTCGGGCTGCTCCGCGAGGAGGACCGGGCGGACGCGGAGTCCGCCGGACCGACCCTGGCGGGGCTGGACGACCTGCTGCGCCAGCTCGCCCGCACCGGCGTCGAGGTCGACGCCGAGCTGGCCCCCGGGCTGCACCGGCTGCCGGCCGCCGTCTCCCGCGAGGCCTACCGGATCGTCCAGGAGGGTCTGACCAATGTGCTGCGGCACGCCGGGCCGGCGCCCGCCGGGCTCCGGGTCGGCCTGGCGGCGGACCGGCTGGAGATCGAACTGACCAATCCGCTGGGCGAGGCCCGGCCCAGCCGCCCCGGCGGCGGCCGGGGGCTGCGCGGGATCGGCGAGCGGACGGCGGTGCTGCGCGGCGGCTGCGCCGCCGGACCGACGGACGACGGGACGACCTGGCGGCTGACCGCCTGGCTACCGCTGGAGGGAGCACGGTGAACGACCCGACCGGAACCGTCCGGGTGGTGATCGCGGACGACGAACGGCTGGTGCGGACCGGCCTGCGGGTGGTGATCGACGCGGAGCCGGACCTCACCGTGGTCGGCGAGGCGGCGGACGGCGCCGCGGTCGTCCCGCTGGTGCGCGAGCTGCGCCCGGACGTGGTGCTGATGGACGTCCGGATGCCCGGCATCGACGGCATCCGGGCCACCGAGCAGCTGGTCGGCGGGATGGCCGAGCCGCCCCGGATCCTGGTGGTCACCACCTTCGAGCACGACGACCACGTGTACGACGCGCTGCGGGCCGGCGCCGCCGGGTTCCTGCTGAAGCGGGCCAGCGCGGAGGAGATGGTGCAGGCGGTGCGGCTGGTCGCGCGCGGGGACTCGCTGCTCTACCCGGCCGCCGTGCGCGAACTCGCGCTGCGCCAGCGGCCGGCGGGGCGGTCGGCGGCCGCGTCGGGGCACGGGCCGATCGGGCGGCTCACCGAGCGGGAGGGGCAGGTCCTGCGGCTGATGGCCGCCGGGCTCAGCAACGGCGAGATCGCCGGGCGGCTGGTGCTCAGCCCGGAGACGGTCAAGACGCACGTCGGCAGCGTGCTGGCCAAGCTCGGCGCCCGCGACCGCACCCAGGCGGTGATCGCCGCGTACGAGTCGGGCTTCGTCCTGCCGGGGTGACGGCGGGGAGAGGGAGCGGCCGGGTGGCGGGGGGGAGCGGCCGGGTGACGGCGGGACGAGGGAGCGGCCGGGGCCGGGGGCCTGCCACCTGCGGTGACGTTTCTTCCGTCCCGGCCCTACCAACGAGTAGAGTGCGTCGATCCCCCCTCTTCCACCCGATACCTCCCGTATCGCCTGAAACGAACTGGTGACCGCATGTCAGTCCGGACCAGCCCCGCGCTCTGGTGGCGCATGGGCATCGTGCTCTCGGCGGGCCTCGGCCTGACCCTCCAGACCGCCCCGCTGGTCTACTTCACCATCCAGAGCAACGTGATCGTGCTCGGCTACTTCATCGGCGCGGTCTACTGGATGGTCAAGCGCGGCACGGTGGACGCGCCCGCCCCCCGGCTGCGCGGGGCGGCCACGCTCTACATCCTGATCACCGGGCTGGTCTCGCACATCCTGCTGGAGCACGGCGCCAACCCGCTGCCCGGGCTCTTCGACGGGCCGGACAAGCTGCAGCACTGGTCGTCCTTCTTCCTGCACTACGTCACGCCGGTGATGGTGATCATCGACTGGCTGACGCTGAAGCCGCGCAACGCCACCGCCTGGCGCGACATCCCGCTCTGGCTGGCCTTCCCGCTCGGCTACGCGGCGATCGTGCTCGCCCGCAACGGGCTGTTCTCCAACTACCCGCTGCCGTACCCGTACTTCTTCTTCGACCCGACGACCAAGGGCTATGGCTACGTCTGGGGCCAGATCGCGCTGCTGACCGTCGAGTTCGTCGTCCTCGCGGCCACGGTGGTCGGCCTGGACCGGCTCGGCACGCTGGTCGCCCGCAAGCTGCGGCCCGCGACCGAGCCCACCGGGGCCTGAACCGGCCCGCCAAAGCCTGAACCGGGGCGTGAAGCGGCGCCGGCGCCGACCGCCCGGGCCGACCCCGCCATCGGGCCCGACCCGGTGGGCCGGGCCCCGGCGCCGGCCGGCTACCGCGGGCCCACCGGCCGCAGTTCGCCGTCCAGCTCCAGCCAGCGGGTGATCCCGAGGCCGCGCAGGAACGGCAGGTCGTGGCTGGCGACGATCAGCGCCCCCTGGTAGGACGCGAGCGCCTGGGTCAGCTGGCGGACACTGGCCAGGTCGAGGTTGTTGGTCGGCTCGTCGAGCAGCAGCAGCTGCGGCGGCGGATCGGCCAGCAACAGCGCGGCCAGCGTGGCCCGGAACCGCTCGCCGCCAGAGAGGGTGGCGGCGAGCTGGTCGGCCCGGCCGCCGCGGAACAGGAAGCGGGCCAGCCTGGCCCGGATCGCGTTGTCCCCCGCGGCCGGGGCGAACTGCTTGACGTTCCCCACGACGCTCAGCCCGTCGTCCAGCACGTCCAGCCGCTGCGGCAGGTGGCGCAGCGGCACCGGGGTGGTGATCTCCCCCTCCAGCGGGGCGAGTTCGCCCGCGATGGTGCGCAGCAGGGTGGACTTGCCGGCGCCGTTGCGGCCGATCAGGGCGATCCGCTCGGGTCCGCGCAGGTCGAGGTCGGCGGTGGTGCCGTACGGCAGCCGGACCTTCTGCAGGGTGAGCACCGTGCGCCCGGCCGGCACGGCGGTGCGGGGCAGGTCGATCCGGATCTCGGCGTCGTCGCGGACCGCCTCCTCGGCGGCGGTGAGCCGCTGCTTGGCCTCCTCCAGTCGCTCGGTGTGCATGCCCTGGAGCCGCCCGGCGGTCTCCTGGCTTTGGCGCTTCAGCTTGCCCGCGAAGATGTGCGGGTCGTTGCGGGTGACCGAGCGCTTCCTGCCGTAGCTGGCGCTGCGGTCCAGCTTGGAACGGGCGTCGACCAAGTCCCGCTTCTGGCGCTGGACATCGGCCTCGGCGTTGCGCAGCAGCCGCTCCGCCGTCTCCTGCTGCGCGGCGACCGTCCGCTCGTAGTCGGCGAAGTTGCCGCCGTACCAGGTGACCTGGCCGTCCCTGAGGTCGGCGATCTGGTCCACGTGCTGGAGCAGCTCGCGGTCGTGGCTGACGATCACCATCACCCCGCTCCAGCCGGCCACCGTCTCGTAGAGCCGCTCGCGGGCGGACCGGTCGAGGTTGTTGGTCGGCTCGTCGAGCAGCAGGACGTCCGGCCGGCGCACCAGCAGGGCGGCCAGCCGCAGCAGCACGGCCTCGCCGCCGGAGAGTTCGCCGGTGGTGCGGTCGAGGCCGAGCCGGTCCAGACCGAGCCGGTCGAGGGTGGCGCGGGCGCGCTCCTCGACGTCCCAGTCGTCGCCGACGGCGTCGAAGTGGCGCTGGTCGGTGTCGCCGGACTCGATGGCGTGCAGCGCCTCCCGGGTGGCCCGGATGCCGAGCGCCTCGTCGACCCTCAGCCCGGTGTCGAGGGTGAGGCCCTGCGGCAGGTAGCCGAGCTCGCCGCCGACCCTGACGGCGCCGGCGGTGGGGGTGAGTTCGCCCGCGACGAGGCGCAGCAGGGTGGACTTCCCCGCGCCGTTGAGGCCGATCAGGCCCGTCCGGCCGGGGCCGACGGCGAGGTGGAAGCCGTCGAGCACGGTCGTGCCGTCGGGCCACTCGAAGCCGAGGTCGGTGCAGAGGACAGCGGTACTGGGTGATGCCATGGGGAGGCCTCCCGGGTGGTTGCAGGCGGTCTGGGGAGCAACACGGGAGACACCGCAGGCGGCGCGTGGAGGGGCCCGGAGCGTGGCGGGGCCGGGCGGACAGCGAGGACCGCCGAAGGTCGGACGGAGGGATGCCGGGCCGGCTCACCACTGAGGTCGCGCACTCGCACACGCACACACCGCGGGCAGCAGGGCTGCGGGGCGGCGGGGGGCGGTGTCTCGGGACCTCAGTAGAGCAACGGCCTTCTCCTGTTCTGGCGGGTGGCACGAACCACGGTACGGAGGCTCCCGGGGCCCGGCAAGCGATTAATTCCGTGCGGATCACGTGCCGATCCCGTGACAGCTCCGCCCCGGTCCGACCCTCGGGCGGGGGCGCCGCCGCCCGCATGGCAGACTCCTCACCTGCCATGCCTGCGGCTCGGGCGGCATGGCACGCATCCACAGGGGGAACTGAACTCATGTCACCGATATCCCGGACCACGCGTGCTGCGCTGGGCGCCTCCGTCGTCACGCTGACGATGGTGGTCGCGACCGCGTGCGGTCCGGACAACAGCGACGCCACCGGGGCCCAGACCGCGGCGCCGACCGCCGCCGCGACCACCGGGGCCGGCACCGGCACACCGGGCGCCGCCCCGGTCAAGCTGCCCACCCTCGACGAGCTGAAGAAGTGGAAGTTCGAGGACTGGGACAAGTGGGCCCAGCAGAACGTGATCACCCCGGCCGTGCAGGGCTTCTGGGACCTCCAGAAGATCCTCAAGGCCAAGCCGTACAAGCCCGGCCCGGCCAAGGAGCCCAGCGGCCAGCCGACCGCGGCGCAGCCCACGGCCCAGCCCACCGGCGCGACGCCGAGCCAGCCGGGCTCCCAGCCGCCGGCGGACAACGGCAACGACCCGCTGCCGAAGGTCGTCCAGGAGAAGCCCGTCCCGCACCCGTACGCGAAGAACTTCCACGTGAACGGCAAGCTGTTCTTCCAGGACGGCGCGCAGGAGTACGTCTGCTCCGGCACCGTGATCTCCGACCCGGCCAACCCCGGCAAGAGCAACCTGGTGTGGACCGCCAGCCACTGCCTGCACGGCGGCAAGGGCGGCAAGTCGCACACCAACATCACCTTCGCCCCGGCCTTCAACAGCACCGGCGTGCTGAGCGGCGGGAAGCAGGCGCCGCTGGCGCAGGCCGAGCCGTACGGCGAGTGGGGCGCGGTGGCCGGCATCGTCTCCCCGACCTGGGCGGACGAGGCCGACCCGGAGTACGGCGGCCCGTGGAGCCAGTACGACTTCGGCATCATCCGGGTGGCCAACCCGGACGGCAGCAAGAAGTCGCTGGAGGAGGTCGTCGGCGGCTCAGTGCCGGTCTGGTTCAACGCCCCGCGCGACCAGATCTCCGCCGTGAGCAGCTACGGCTTCCCGGCCGGCAAGCCCTTCGACGGCATGGAGCTGGAGCACTGCGACAGCGGCAAGCCGGTCCGCCACACGATCGACCCGAGCCGCCCGGCGATGCTGACCATCGGCTGCAACGGCACCGGCGGCGACAGCGGCGGCGGCTGGTTCGCGACCAAGGACGGCAAGCAGGTGCTGGTCTCGGACACCTCCATCGGGGGCAACGACAACACCTGGGAGGCCGGCCCCTACCTGGACGACGTCGCCCAGCACGCGCTGGAGTACATCTCCAAGAAGACGAAGTGACCTGAGTCACATCCGGCAGCACGTCCGGCCCCGGGGCCCGCGGCCTTTCCCGCCGCGGGCCCCGGCGCGCTCCCCCGCTCTCCTAGAATCGGAGACATCATGAGCGCCACACTCGTAGTCAAGGACCTCGTCGCCGGCCACGGCGACCGCACCCTCTTCTCCGGCCTGGACCTGGTCGTCGCCCCCGGTGACGTGATCGGGCTGGTCGGCGTGAACGGCGCCGGCAAGTCGACGCTGCTGCGGCTGCTGGCCGGGCTGGACACCCCCGAGGGCGGCTCGCTGCGGCTCAGCCCGGCGGGCGCGAACATCGGCCACCTGCCGCAGGAGCCGGAGCGGCGCGAGGGCGAGTCGGTCCGGGACTTCCTGGCCCGGCGCACCGGCGTGGCGGCCGCCCAGGCGGCCCTGGACCTGGCCACCGAGGGCCTGGTCGAGAGCCGCCCCGGCGCCGACGACGACTACGCGGCCAGCCTGGACCGCTGGCTGGACCTCGGCGGCGCCGATCTGGAGGAGCGGGCCGAGGAGGTCGCCGGCTCGCTCGGGCTGACGGTCTCGCTGGACCTGCCGATGACCGCGCTCTCCGGCGGCCAGGCCGCCCGGGCCGGCCTCGCCTCGCTGCTGCTCTCCCGCTACGACGTCTTCCTGCTCGACGAGCCCACCAACGACCTCGACCTGGACGGCCTGGAGCGCCTGGAGTCCTTCGTCAAGGGCCTGCGCGCGGGCACCGTGGTGATCAGCCACGACCGCGAGTTCCTGGCCCGGACGGTCACCCGGGTGCTGGAGCTGGACCTCGCCCAGCAGCAGGTCAACCTGTACGGCGGCGGCTACGAGGCGTACCTGGAGGAGCGCGCGGTGGCCCGCCGGCACGCCCGCGAGGAGTACGACGAGTACGCCGACACCAAGGCCGGCCTGGAGGCCAGGGCGCGGATGCAGCGCGGCTGGATGGAGCACGGGGTGCGCAACGCGCGCCGCAAGGCCGGCGACAACGACAAGATGGGCCGCGCGATGCGGACCGAGTCGACCGAGAAGCAGGCCTCCAAGGCCCGGCAGACCCAGCGGATGATCGAGCGGCTCGACGTGGTCGAGGAGCCCCGCAAGGAGTGGGAGCTGCGGATGGAGATCGCCACCGCGCCGCGCTCCGGCGCCGTGGTCGCCACCCTGCGGGGGGCCACCGTCCGGCGCGGCGACTTCGCCCTGGGACCGGTGGACCTGCAGATCGACTGGGCCGACCGGGTCGCGATCACCGGTGCCAACGGCGCGGGCAAGTCCACCCTGCTGGCCGCGCTGCTCGGCCGGCTCGAACTCGACGGCGGCGACGCCGCGCTGGGCTCGGGCGTGGTCGTCGGCGAGGTGGACCAGGCCCGCGGCCTGTTCCTGGGCGGGGAGCCGCTCTCGGACGCGTTCGCCGCCGCCGTACCGGAGTTGAGCCCGGAGGAGGTGCGCACCCTGCTGGCCAAGTTCGGCCTGAAGGCGGCGCACGTGCTGCGGCCGGCCGACACCCTCTCCCCCGGCGAGCGCACCCGGGCGGCCCTGGCGCTGCTCCAGGCCCGCGGCGTGAACCTGCTGGTGCTGGACGAGCCCACCAACCACCTGGACCTGGTCGCCATCGAGCAGTTGGAGTCCGCGCTGGCCTCGTACACCGGCACGCTGCTGCTGGTCACCCACGACCGGCGGATGCTGGACACGGTGCAGGTCAACCGGCGGATCGAGGTCCGCGGCGGGCGCGTCCACGAGAGCTGAGTGGTCTGGTCCATTCGTACGATCGGGCGGTCCGGGACTCTTCCCGGACCGCCCGTCATGTGCTGTGCTGTCGGCCATGGTTGACAGTGCAGTGGCAGGGACGCCCGCCTACCCGACCGTCCCGCTGATCCCGATGACGGTGCCCGCCCACGAGGCAGAGGCACGCAGCAGGTCCTTCCACGACGTGATGGCGCGGCGCCGGACCGTCCGCGACTACGCGACCCGCCCGATCCCGGACGGCGTCGTCGAATGGGCGATCCGCACCGCGAACACCGCGCCCAGCGGCGCGCACGTCCAGCCCTGGCGGTTCGTGGTGATCACCGATCCGGAGCGCAAGCGGCGGCTGCGCGAGGCCGCCGAGGCCGAGGAGCGCGAGTTCTACGCGCACCGGGCCTCCGAGGAGTGGCTGGCCGCGCTGGCCCCGATCGGCACCGACTGGCGGAAGCCGTTCCTGGAGGACGCGCCCGCCGTGATCGTCGTCTTCGAGGTGCACAAGGGCCCGCGGTCGCCGCGCCCCTACTACACCAAGGAGTCCGTCGGCATCGCCGTCGGACTGCTGCTCGCCACCCTGCACCAGGCGGGCCTGGCCACGCTCACCCACACCCCGAGCCCGATGAAGTTCCTCAACGAGGTGTGCGAACGGCCGGCTGAGGAGCGGGCCGCCTACGTCATCCCGGTGGGCTATCCGGCGGAGGGGGCGCGCGTCCCCGACCTGCGGCGCAAGGAGCTCGACGACGTGCTGACACGCCTCTGACGCGCCCGGGGGCGGCGCCGGCTCCCCCGCGGTTCGGCGGTGGCCGGCGTTCCGGGGCCCGCCCATAATCGCTGTCATGACGCACGTCACGCCACCACCCTGCGAGGACGTACCCGGCCCTGCCACCGCCCCCGCCACCGGATCCGGCACCGGACGGCGCCGACCGCCCCCGGGCGAGATCTCCACCGGCCGGCCGCCGGAACTGCTGCGGCTGGCCGGCGGGATCTCCCTGCGCCGCCGCTCGGCCGCGTACGCGCGCGCGCTGAACGCCGCCGTCCGGACCGATCTGGAGCATCTGCGGCCCTGGCTGGAGTGGGCCGCCGCGGCCCCCACGCTGGCGCAGACCACCGAGCTGACCGCGGCCGGCGCGGCCGCCTGGGACGCGGGCACCGACTTCATCTACCTGGTCGGCCTGGACGCCGAACCCGGCAGCGTCATCGGCTCGTTCGGCCTGCACGGCCGGATCGGGCCGGGGGCGCTGGAGATCGGCTACTGGGTGGGCTCGAAGCACGGCGGCCGGGGCATCGCCACCGCCGCCGCCGGGGCGCTGAGCGCCGCCGCGCTCGCGCTGCCCGGCGTCCGGCGGGTGGAGATCCACTGCGACCAGGCCAACACCGCCAGTGCGGCCGTGCCGCGCAAGCTCGGCTTCCGGCTGGCCCGGATCGCCGACGCGGCGGTCCGGGCGCCCGGTGAGACGGGCCGGCAGCTGGTCTGGGTCAAGGAGCGCTGAGCGCGGGGCCGGCCGGCCCGGTCGGCCCCGCACCCTGTGCCGCCGGCCCCGGGAGCCCGGCCCGGGAGCCCGGCCCAGGAAGACCGGCCCAGGAAGCCCGGCCGGGCAGCCCGGCCCGTCACCCGGTCAGTAGCGCCCGCCGGTCGGCGCCGGCAGCGCGTCCAGCTCGGCGAGGTCGGCCGCCGAGAGCACCAGGTCGGCCGCCCCGGCGTTGTCCACCAGGTAGCGCGGCGTCTTGGTGCCCGGGATCGGAAGGACGTACCGGCCCTGCGCCAGCACCCAGGCCAGCGCGACCTGCGCGGGCGTCGCGCCGACCCGGTCGGCGACCTCCTTCACCTTCGCCACCAGGGCCAGGTTGGCCGCCAGCGCGTCCTGCTGGAAGCGCGGCAGCGAGCGGCGGAAGTCGTCCGCCGGCAGCTCGTCCAGGGAGGAGATGCTGCCGGTCAGGAAGCCCCGGCCGAGCGGCGAGAACGGCAGGAAGGCGATGCCCTCGGCCTCGGTGTACGGCAGCACCTCGGCCAGCGCGTCCCTGGTCCACAGCGACAGCTCGGACTGCACGGACGCCACCGGGTGCACCGCCTGGGCCCGCTTGATCTCCTCGACGGTGACCTCGGAGAGCCCGATCCGGAGCGCCTTGCCGGCCGCGACGGCCTCGGCGAGCGCGCCCCAGGTCTCCTCGATCGGCACCTCCGGGTCGACCCGGTGCAGCTGGTAGAGGTCGACGTGGTCGGTGCCCAGACGGCGCAGGCTCTCGTCGATCGCGCGCCGCACGTGCTCGGGCCGACCGTCGTTGTCGACCCGCCGGTCGCCGGTGCCCGGCACCAGGCCGACCTTGGTGGCCAGCACCGCGCGCTCCCGGTACGGGCCGGCCAGGGCGGCGCCGACCACCTCCTCGTTGCTGTACGGGCCGTAGATGTCGGCGGTGTCGATCAGCGTGACGCCGAGGTCCAGCGCCTCGCGGATCACCCGGGCCGAGGTGTCGTCGTCACGGTTGCGCAGGTCGTAGGCCCAGGTCATGCCCATGCAGCCGAGACCGACCACTCCGACCTCGGGACCCTGCTGACCAAGCGTGGTGGTACGCATCTTCCGGTGCTCCTTCGTGTCGTGGATCAACGGCACCAGCCTCTCCCTTCGAGTGCGCTCAAGGTCAAGCCCGCGCGCCCCGCACGAAGTTCCGCCAGCCGCCGGACAGCACGAGATCGGCGAGGACGCGGTAGCCGCCGGCGCCCGGGTGCGCGCCGTCGCCCGCCGCCGCCTCGGCCGCCCAGACCCGGTCCGCGGCGAGCGCGGCCGTCACGTCGACGAACGGCACGCCGCGCTCGGAGCAGAGCCCGGCGATCCGCCCGGCGAGGTCCAGCAGCGGCTCCAGGTGGTCCCGGCCCCAGCACATCACCGGCGGCGGCCCGACCACGAGCACGCCGAGGCCGCGCTCGCGGGCGCCGTCCAGGATCGCGGTCAGGTTGGCCAGGCAGCGGGCCGGCGCCACCCGGGGTCCGCCGTCCTGCGGCGTGGCGTCGTTGCTGCCGACCGAGACCACCAGCCGGTTGTCCGCGCCCGGCAGGGTCCGGGCGTCGAGCTCCGGCCAGATCCGGCGCAGCACGTCCGAGGAGGTGTTGCGCCGGACGCCCAGGTTGAAGGCGGTGAGCTCGGCGGGCGCCGCCCGGCCGGTCTCCTGGAGCACCCGGCCGACCCAGCCGCGGTACTCCGGGTCACCGACGCCCTGGGTGAAGGAGTCCCCGATGAAGCAGATGCGCAAGTCCTCGATCATCCGGTCACGGTAGGGCGCGGCCGACCACGCCGGGCACCTTTCCACAGGGTGGACGCCGCCCCCCCGGCCCCGGCCTGTCGGCGCGGTCGGCACCCGTCCTGGCGCACCCGCGCCACCCCCCGTCCACGCCGGTGTGGGACGATGCTCGCTCACACCGACCCACTGGAGGGGACGCCTG
>NZ_JBEPAA010000089.1:0-30173 GCF_040298365.1 Kitasatospora sp. NPDC001603 | reverse complement strand
GGCCGCGCCCCGGCCGGAGGTCACCGGTTCGGCGCCGCCGCCCGGGCCCGGGCCCGGGCGGCGGCGCCGGGGTCAGTGCACCCAGCCCGCGTACCGCTGGGTGAAGCGCAGACCGGTGCCCGCCGTCACGACGACGTCGTAGCGGCCCTGCTTGTCCAGCGGCCAGGCCAGGTTGGCCTGCTTGCCGGGCTTGACCCAGACCGTCTGCGCGGTGCCCGCGAAGTCGTTGGGCACCGCGGTGAAGCCGACGTCGGTCAGGCCGTCGTTGACCAGTTGGAGGGTGAGCCGGGAGGAGTCGCTCAGATCGGCCGTCACGATCGGCACGCCGATGTCGTTCTGGCCGTCCTCACCGTCCCGGACGACGGTGCCGGCGAAGCGGCGGACGAAGCCGTCGGGCCCGTGGACGGTGAAGTCGTACCGGCCGTGCGTGGCGGCGGCGTCCCAGACGTAGGTGGCGGTGGCAGCGGGCGCCACCGTGTACGGCGTCCCGGCGAACGGGAGGACGATGTTGGGGTAGACGGTGTAGGGGAAGGCGACCGAGCCGTGGTTGCTCATCGTGCAGGTGACCTTGCCGGTCTTCCGGTCCACCTCGACGTCCGCCCAGGGCTGGTAGGGCAGGTGACGGTGCGGGCGCTCGCCGGGCTCCTGGACGGGCATCGACTGGGTGCCGGCGGCGGGCAGCGCGACGCCGGGGAGCGCCGCCCCGGCGTCGGCCTTGGCCATCAGGGCCACGGTGTCGGGCAGCTCCGGTATCGAGAAGTCCGGGGCCGCGAAGTCGAAGCAGCTGGTGAGGTCGCCGCAGACGGCCCGGCGCCAGGCGGAGATGTTGGGTTCGGCGACCCCGGTGACCTGTTCCATGAAGCGCAGGACCGAGGTGTGGTCGAAGACCTGGGAGTTGACGTAGCCGCCGCGGGACCAGGGGGAGGCGACCCAGAGCGGTACCCGGTTGCCGAGGCCGATCGCGCGGCCCTGGGTGAACTCCTCGGGCGTACCGGCCTCAGGGGTGGGCGGCACCATGTGGTCGAAGTAGCCGTCGTTCTCGTCGTACATGACGAGGAAGACGGTGTGCTGCCAGACGGCGGGGTTGGACATCAGCGACTGGAGGGCCTGGTTCACCCAGTGCGCGCCGTACGCCGGGCCGGCGTTGGGGTGTTCGCTGAACAGGTAGGGCGCGACCAGCCAGGAGACGGTCGGCAGGGTGGCGTCCTTGCAGTGGGCGTCGAAGGCCGCCGGGTCGAACCTGGTCATCGCGTTGACGTAACGCGGGTCGTCCTTCGGGAAGTTGTGGAACTGCTTGAAGTAGGACAGGGCGTTGTCGTCGTAGTCGCCCGTCCGGTCGTCCTTGCTGGGGTTGTGGTAGACCCGCCAGGAGACGCCGGCCGCCTGCAGCCGCTCGGCGTAGGTCGTCCAGTCGGCGACGGGGTTGTCGGTCACCGGGGTGTTGTCGATCCAGGGGCCGGTGGTGCCGTCCCGGCCGGGGCCGCAGGTGCCCGTCCACAGGTAGAGCCGATTGGGGTCGGTCGGCCCGGCCAGCGAGGTGAAGTAGGCGTCGCAGAGGGTGAACGCGTCGGCCAGCGCGTACTGGTAGGGGATGTCGGCGCGGGTGAAGTACCCCATGGTGCGCTCGCCCTTGGCGGCGATCCACTTGTTCATCGCGCCGTTGTTGATCGCCTGGTGACCGGTCGCCCAGTCGTGCGGGAGGCCGCCGGCGTTCTGCGCGTTGTACTTGGCCGTGTCCATCCGGTACGGCAGCATCGCGCCGCCGTCGGCGCGCCCGGCGTCGGGCTGGCGGAACACGTCGGTGCCGTCCGGGAACCGGAGGGCCTGCTTGTCACCGAAGCCGCGGACGCCGTTCAGGGTGCCGAAGTAGTGGTCGAAGCTGCGGTTCTCCTGCATCAGCACCACGACGTGCTTGACGTCCTTGATGGTGCCGGTGAGCCGGTCGGCGGCGGGAGCGGCGCTCGCGGACGCGGCGGGCAGGCCGGTCAGTGCGGCGGCGCCGGCGGCCGCGGTGGCGCCGACGAAGGAACGACGGGAGAGATCGGACATGGCGAACTGGCCTCTCGGGGCGGGGGAGGGAGCAGGACGGGGCGGGAGGCCGTCAGAGCTGGAAGGTGGCGACCGCGGCGGCGCTGTCGGAGGGCCACTGGTTGGCGGCGATCGCGGCCGGGTCGGTCCCGGTGGCGGGCCAGTCGGCCACCAGGGTGTGCGCCTCGACCAGCTTCAGCGGGCCGGCGTACAGCACGTAGTCGATCCGGTCCTGCGGCTCCGGCCTGCTGCCCCGCTGCTTGCGGACCGGCGACCAGGTGGCCCCGGGCGCCTCGGCCGGGTTCCGGTTCTCCTCCCGGAAGCTGTCGGTCAGTCCGGCCTCCTGGAGGGCCACCGTGACCGGCCAGTTCAGCGGGCCGACCCCGCCGTGGCTCGCCGCGGTGGCCGCCGTCCAGTCCAGGTGCGAGGGCGAGGAGAGCGCGCCGGCGAGGACCACCGGGGTGTGCGCGGCGGCCTCGGCGCGGACGGCCGCGGCGAGCGCCGTGGCCTGCTGGAGGCGGGCGGAGGCGCTCTCCCCGGCGGTCACCTGGGCGGCGCTCTGGCCGTCCTGCACCGCGTAGGGGCCGTAGTTCGCCTCGTCCAGGTGGGCGGCCCAGAAGCGGACGCCCCGGCCGCCGGGCAGCTGCACCGTCACACCGGCCGCGGGCAGCCCGGCGGTGACCGGGGTGACGGCGGACAGCGGGTAGCGGCTGAGGACCCCGACGCTGCCCGCGCTCTGGTAGGCGTACCAGCCGAGCGCGGTGGCCAGGCTCCGGGCGGCGCTGCCGGCCGTCTCCTGGAGGGCGAGCACGTCCAGGCCCTGGGCGAGCACCACCCGCAGCTGCTTCTCCACCGCGTCGGTGAAGGCCGCGCCGGCCTCGGCGAGGTTCCAGCTCGCCACCTTCAGCCGCAGCGGCGCTGCCGGGTCCGCCACCGGGATCTGCACGGTGACGGTGTCGGTGGCGCCCCCGCTGTCCTTCACGCCGACGACCACCACCTCCGGGTTCTTCGGCGCGGTGGCGGGCGCGGTCCCGGTGAGGGTGCCGTCGGAGCCGACGGAGGCCCAGGCCGGGCCGCTGATCTTGCGGAACGCCGCGGTGCCCGCCGGGTTGCCGGCCGGCCGGGACCAGAGACCGCCGAGCTTGACCGAGACGGCGCCCCCGGGCGCCAGGGCCGCGGTGGTCAGCGCGTCGACCGCGCTGTGCGGGCGGACCACGGCGGGCTTGGGCCGGAAGGTGAAGGGCACGGTCTGCGCCAGGACGCCGTAGCCGTCCTTGGCGAGCAGGTACGCGGTGTACGGGCCGCCGGTCAGCGCCGAGGTGTCGAGCTGCACGTCCCCGGCGGCGGCCGGGGTGTACTTCCAGAGCAGCGACGAGCCGGTGCCGGGCTTCCTGCTGCCGTCGTAGATGCCGACCCAGTTCTTGCCGTCCGGGGCGTCGGTGCTCCAGTGGAAGGTGAGCCTGTCGCCTTCGACCGGGTTGGCGGATGAGCTGAGCGTCAGGGCGCTGCCTGCGGCCACGGTGGTCCTGTCCGCCGCGCCCGGGCGACCGGTCCGCGGGAGGGCACGGCCGGGCCCGTCCGCGGCTGGTCACGGAGATCGGGATGAGGGTTGCCGGCAGTTGGCTGTACAACTGCGGGCGACCCCATTCATCCCAAGGCCGGCGACGGTCGCATGAACGACGCATGACGCGGTGTCGGGCGCTACGGGAACTCCGGCCCCGACCAGGCCGCCGGCGCGGCGGGCGTCGATCGGGCGCGCTGGCGGGCGGGTGGACGGGCGGCGGTGCCGACCGGTGGGCGGTCAGGCCGCCCGGGGCGTGCCGGGGTCGGCGCCCGGAGGTGCGCTCGGCGGGCCGCCGTGGGCGGCTTCGACGAACTCCTTGAAGTCGTGCAGGTCGTCGATGACCTGACGGTCGACGAAACCCAGCGCCTCCCCGATCCGCTCCAGCAGACCCTGCGGCTCGACCTCCAGCTGGAGCATGATCCGCGTGCAGTCCTCCCCGAGA
Organism: Kitasatospora sp. NPDC001603; assembly: GCF_040298365.1. NCBI lineage: Bacteria > Bacillati > Actinomycetota > Actinomycetes > Kitasatosporales > Streptomycetaceae > Kitasatospora > Kitasatospora sp. NPDC001603. The sequence continues at coordinate 26,139 of NZ_JBEPAA010000089.1, read as the reverse complement.
CGGTGGAACGTCACCACGCCCGACTGCCGGACCTCCCCGGCCACCGCGGCCCAGGCCACCCGCTCGTCCGGCACCACCTCGGTCGTCGCGGCGTCGAACTCGCGGTGCGCGCCAGCCACGCCGACCACCCAGTGGGTGAGCTCCCCGCCCCGCCGCTCGATGCTGACCACGCCGCGCATGAAGCGCGGGAAGTCCTCGACCTTGCGCCACTGTTCGTACGCCACCGCGAGCGGCACGTCGACCAGGACCGACTCCTCGATCTGTGTCATCACGTTTCCCTTCTCCGCCGAGGTCCGACCGCCGGGCCGGCGGTCGGTCGTAGGGGCGCCTGCCCCGGCCCCGCCCCGGTATGCACCCGGGCCGACGATCCGTCAGACGTCACCCGGCCGGCCCAGCGCGGATCCGGCGGCGACGGGGGGACGATCGGCCGCCGGGCAGGCCGGGGGGTGGGCGGCGGGGCCGGAGCGGGTGTGGGCGGCGGAGCCGGGGGCAGGCGGGACCCATTCCCGCGGACCGCCCCCGCGGGACCGACCCGAGGAAGGGAACCGCACACCATGGGGTGGAGCCTCGTCCGCCTGATCGTCGTCGCCGCTTCGGCCGCCGTCGCCGCCTACGGCCTCAACCTGCTCACGGAGGCCGTGGCACGACTGGTCGCCGCACGCGGGCACACCGGTCCCACACCGACCCTGCTCCGCGCCTGTCGGCCACCCCTGCTGGCGGCCACCGCCTGCGGACTGATGCTCGCCGGGGAGCCGTGGGCCCGTACCGCCCCGGTCGTGCACGCCGCCGTCCGGCATCTGCTGGTGCTCGCGACCATCGCCGCCTGCGCCTGGCTGGCCGCGCGGCTGATCGCCCTGGCGACGAGCGGCGCGATGCAACTCGCCGGGCGGCGGCGCAACCCCGCCTGGGCGGGCCGGGCCCGGACCCAGGCCGGTCTGCTCGGCCGGATCTTCCAGGCCACCGTCGCCGTGGTCGCCCTCGGGGCGATGCTGATGACCTTCCCCGCCGTCCGGGGACTCGGGACCAGCCTGCTCGCCTCCGCCGGGCTGGTCGGCGTGGTGGCCGGGATCGCGGCCCAGAGCACCCTCGCCAACCTGTTCGCGGGCATCCAGATGGCCTTCGGCGACCTGATCCGGATCGGCGACGTCGTCGTGGTCGCCGGCGAGTGGGGGACGGTGGAGGAGATCACGCTCACCTCGGTAGTGATCGCCACCTGGGACCAGCGGCGACTGGTGATGCCGATGTCGTACTTCGCCGGCCGCCCCTTCGAGAACTGGTCGCGGCGCACCAGCAAGATCACCGGCACCGCGCTGTTCCACCTGGACCACCGCACCCCGGTGCCCGAGCTGCGGGCGGAGTTCGAGGCGTTCCTCGCCAAGAGCTCGCTGTGGGACGGCGAGGGCAGCGCCCTCCAGGTGGTCGACACCACACCGACCACCATCGTGGTGCGGGCCCTGATGACCGCGCCCGACGCCGACGCCGCGTTCGAGCTGCGCTGCCAGGTCCGCGAACACCTCGTCGGCTACCTGTGCGAGACCCATCCGCACGCCCTGCCCCGGGTGCCGGTCGCCCGCGCCGCAGGACGAGACGAGGCTCACATGTCGGGGTAATCACACCTTCTTTGCAGAATCACCACACATCAAAGGGGAATCGGTCCGAAGATCCCGGGTACACAGGGACAGACCGTCGCGGAACCGATGAAAGGACCGACATGGCTCCGTCCAGTGATGCTCTCCTCGCCCCTGTGTTCCCCGTTCAGGGCCAGGCCCGGCCGAGCGCCGGGCCTTTGGGAGCCACCTCCGGAACGCCCGGTCTCTCCGGCCTCTCGACGACCACGGAGATCACCGAGCTTCCCGCGCTCCCCGAGATCGCCGAACCGAGCGAGGTCTCCCCCGCCGACGCGCGTGAACTGACCCGGACCCTGCTGGCCCGGCTCGACGCACTGGAGGAGGGCACCCGGGAGTACTCCTACGTCCGGGCCACGCTGATCGAGCTGAACATCTCCCTGGTCCGCTACGCCGCCCGGCGCTTCAATTCCAGCCGCGAGCCGCAGGAGGACCTCGTCCAGGCGGGCATCGTCGGCCTGATCAAGGCGATCGACCGCTTCGACTCCCGGCACGGTGTGGAGTTCACCACGTTCGCGGTGCCGACGGTGCTCGGGGAGATCCGCCGCCACTTCCGTGACACCACCTGGGCCGTCCACGTGCCGCGCCGCCTCCAGGAGCTGCGGCTGACCCTGGCCAGGGCTCAGGAGCAGCTCACCCAGCGGCTCGACCGCGCCCCGACCGTCGCCGAGCTGGCCGAGCACCTGTCGCTCACCCCGGAGGAGGTGACCGAGGGGCTGACCGCCGCCAACGGCCACACCGTGGGGTCGCTCGACCTGGGCTCCGAGTCCACCGACGACGACTCCCGGGGCTCCCTGGCCGACCGGCTCGGCATGGAGGACGGCCGGCTGGAGAAGATCGAGAGCCTGGTCGCCCTGAAGCCCCTGATCGCCGCGCTGCCCGAGCGTGACCGGCAGATCCTCTCGATGCGCTTCACCGAAGAGCTCACGCAGTCCGAGATCGGCGCCCGGCTGGGCGTCTCCCAGATGCACGTCTCCCGGCTGCTCAGCCGGATCCTCGGCCGGCTCCGCGCCGGTCTGGACCAGGACTGACCGAGCGACCCCGGCGGCCGGGGCGCCACTCCTCCTGTGGGGCGTGCGCCTTGGCCGCGGGCTTTCCCCCGCGTATGGTCGAAGGGAACTCTCTGGAGGGGAAAGACAACCACGATGCCAGTCGAGGACGAGCAGTACCGGATCACGGCCGCGGCGAGCACTCTGCCGCCCGCGCTGACCGTGGACATAAGGCGGGCCGACGCCGAGGCGGCGGTCTGCGCGGTGGCGGGTGATCTCGACATCGACAGCCTCCTGCCTGCCGAGCGGGCGCTGACCTCGCTGGTCGACGAGGGCACCCCCCTGGTCGTGGTCGATCTGGAGGGCGTCGGCTTCTGCGACTCCTCCGGCCTGAACCTGTTGTTGAAGACCCGCCTGGCCGCCTCCGCCGCCGGGGTGGAGTTCCGCCTCGCGGCCGTGGCCACGCCGGTCGCCCGCGTCCTGGAACTGACCGGCGCCGGCGCCGTGTTCTCCATCCATGACTCGGTCGGCGCGGCGCTCGTCCGTTGAACACGACCGTGCGATCCGGCCCGCTCCGCCCGCCCATGACCACGGGCGACCAGTCGAACGGCCGTCACAGGAATATCCTGGCGCTGCCCGGGAATCCGATCGGACGACGAGCCACAGCAACCGCACGAAGGGGTGAACCGCATATGACGAGGGGCCGGGGCACCCTGGACGACAACCGGTCCGGAGCCACGCTTCCGGAGGCCGGCCAACGCCGGCGGCTGCGGCTGGCCGGCCTGCCCAAGCCGGTGGCCCGTTCGCGTGCCTTCACCCAGCAAGCGCTCGCCGACTGGGCGTGGCTGGCTCCGGAGAGCGGCGCGGACCCGGACGTGGCGGACGATGTCGTGCTGCTCGTGGCCGAGCTGGTGGCCAACGCGATGATGCACGGCGGCGGGCCGCTCGAACTCGTACTGGACGCGTCCGCGGCCCGGCTCCGGGTGGAGGTGAGCGACGGCGAGTCCGCGCTCCCCGAGCCCCGCCTGCCGCACCGGCCGGGGCTGCCCGGCGGCCACGGCCTGTTCATCATCCAGCGGGCCGCCGACCGCTGGGGCGCCGAGCGCCACGAGCAGGGCAAGGCGGTCTGGGTCGAGATCGACGCCGCCCGGCTCGCTCCCGGGCGCTGAGCGGCTCGGGGTTCAGGGCTCTCAGGGGTCAGGGCACTCAGGGGTCAGCAGGACACAGGCCACGGCCCGGGCGGTTTCCCCGCCCGGGCCGTGGTGTTCGTCGTGCTCCGGCCGATCCTCGTGCGTCGGCTGTTCGTCGTACCGGGCTCTCCGCGGCTCGCCGGCCGACGCGGGTGGTTGCGCCCGAAGCCCGCTCCAGGCGGAACCCCGCCCATGGCCGGGGGCGGTGACGCAGCCTCGTGCTGAGGTCGCCACCGCCCCCGGCCGTCGCGCTCCGCTCAGCCGGTCTCCCCCACCAGGCCCGCCACCGTGTCCGGCCAGTCGAGCAGCCGGTGCTCCGTCCCCGGGGCGACCACCTCGTACGTCCGACGGAGGAAGTGCACCATGTCCCGGGAGGACAACACCAGGACGGCACAGCCCTCGTCGCCGTGGAACTCGACGGCGATCACGCCGGGAGCCCACGGCCGGACCCGTAGGTCCCCCAGACCGGACGGCTTGCGCAGCCCCTCCCCGAACAGCTCGCGGGCCGCCGTCCAGGACAGCGCACCCTCCACTCCGAGCGAGGCACCGGCCCCGAAACCGAGCGACAGCGCGAACGGGTCGGCCGGGTCGTAGCGCAGCCCCATGAGCACCGGCCGGGGCTCCGGGCCGACGAGACAGGCCTCGATGACGTCCTCGACGATCTCGGGCACCGTGCGCCCCCCTTCTGTTGCGGCAGTGGTGCACGCCCGGCTACCCCCGCCGGCGGGGACCATGCGTGTCAGAACCGCTCGAGCGCCTCCGGCCGGTACACTTGACCGCTCGTCATGTCGCCCTACGGGCCCGCGAGGGGCGCCCGACCGATGGTTCGGTCGGGGGCTCAGTCGAGGCCGCGAGCGTGGCGGAGCCGGGCGGAGATCGTCTCGGGCTCGACGATCGGTGCCGGGTAGCCGGCCGGTGGGTGGTCCAGCCGCCACGGGCGGTGCACGGAGCGACCGGGCAGGTCAGCCAACTCAGGGACCCAACGCCGGACGTAGGCCCCGTCCGGGTCGAGCCGGTCCGCCTGGGCGAGCGGGTTGAGCACCCGGTTCGGCCGGGTGTCCGTACCGGTCCCGGCCACCCACTGCCAGTTGAGCTGGTTGTTGGCCAAGTCACCGTCCACCAGCAGCCGCAGGAAGTGGGCGGCGCCCGTCCGCCAGTCCTTGTAGAGCGTCTTGGTCAGGAACGAGGCCGTCACCAGCCGAGCCCGGTTGTGCATCCAGCCCTCCTGGGCGAGTTGGCGCATGCCCGCGTCCACCAGGGGGAAGCCGGTGCGGCCCCGGCGCCAGGCCTCGGACTCCGCGTCGTCGGGCAGCCACTGGTCCCCCTTGGACCGGTAGTCGGCGTGCGCCGCCTCCGGGCGGGCGGCGAGCACCTGGTGGTGGAAGTCCCGCCAGGCCAGCTGCCGGACGAACGCCTCCGCACCGCTGCCGCCGCGTCGTTCGGCGGACGCCACCAGCTCGGCCGCGGAGACGCAGCCGAAGTGCAGGTAGGGCGAGAGGCGCGAGGTGCCGTCGGCGGCGAGGTCGTCGTGCAGTTCCTCGTACCGCTCCAGGGCGTAGCCCTGCCAGAGCTTGCGGCCGGGACGCTCACCGCCCGGCGGCAGCCCCGGCGAATCCGGCGTGACGGCCGGGACGGGCTCGCTCGCGAGGCCCTCGGGCGTGCGCAGCGCCCGGGGCGCGCGGTGCACCGTCCGGCGCGGAGCCTGCTGCCAGGTCCGGAAGTACGGGGTGAACACGGCGTAGTGGTCCTTGCCTGCGGGGCTGACCGTGCCCGGTACGGCCACGGTCAGCACGCCGTCGTGGACGTGCAGACGGGAGCCGAGGGCGTCGCGCAGGGCCTGCTCGCGGCGGTGGGCGAAGGCGCTCACGCCGGCGGCGACGTGGACCGAGACGGCGTCCACCTCGGTGGCCAGCCGGGCGGTCTCGGTGGCGGCCGTGCCCCGGCGCAGCACCAGCCTGCCGCCGAGCGGGCGCAGCGCGGCGTCGAGGTCGGTGAGGCAGTCGGCGAGGAAGGCCATCCGGTTGGGCGGGGCGAAGCCGGCGGCGTCGACCTCGGGGTCGAGGACGAACAGCGGCACGACCTCGTCGGCGGCCTCGGCGGCGGCCCGGAGCACGGGGTTGTCGTGCAGGCGCAGGTCCTGGGTGAGCAGGGCGATGGAGACGGTCATCAGTGGTGGCCCGGGGGTCGTGGTGGGGTGGATGTGGGGCAGGTCCGGCCGGTCCGGCGGAGGCGGTGTTCGGTGTTCGGCGGTGCGGCGGTGCGGCGGTGCGGCGGTGCGGCGGTGCGGCGGTGCAGTGTTCGGCGTTTGGCGTTCGGTGCGCGGGGCGGCTGCCGGTCGGCGGCTGCCCTGCGGGGACAGACGAGCCTCCCACCCTGGTGCGCCGAACGGGGCACGGCGCGCCGGGAATTCACGGCCGGTCCCTATCCGGGACGGAGCCGCGGGCAGCTCAGCGCGTTGCCGGCCGGGGCGGGCTCCCTGCGTCAGTGGGCGGGGTGCCATTCCACCAGGACGATCGTGGCGTCGTCGGTGAGCCGGTGGTCCTGGCGTTCCAGCAGTGCGTGGATCAGCCGCCGCAGTGCCTCCGGAGCGGCCTCCCCGGCCTCCGCGGCCCGGACGATCATGTCCGTCAGCCGTTCCTCGCCGAACAGCTCGCCGGCGGCGGAGCGTGCTTCGGTGACGCCGTCGGTGTGGATGAGCACGCGGTCGCCCGGCTCCAGCAGGACCTCGTGGACGGTGCCGGGCATCCGCTCGTATCCGGCGAGCCCGAGAGGGAGTTCGGCGGCCCGTTCGAGCGCGGCCGGTACCACCCGCTGGCGGCGGATCAGCAGGGGCGCGGGATGCCCGCGGTTCACCCAGCTCAGCCGGCCGTCCGAGGTGTCCAGCTCGGCGAAGACCCCGGTGAGCAGCCGCTCCGGGAACCACCGGTCCAGTTCTCGGTCGACCACGGCGGCGATGTCCGCGAGCCCGCCCCCGGCCCGGCGGACGGCCCGGCAGGCCGCGATCGCCAGTGCCGACGACCCGCCCGAGGCGAGGTCGTGCCCCATCGCGTCGACGACGGTGAGCCGCAGTCGGCTCCCGCTGAAGCTGTGGTCGAACGCGTCGCCGCCGATCTCGTAGGCGGGCTCCAGCACCGCGGTCGACGTCACGTGCCTGGTGCCGACCGTGCGCGGTGGCATGAAGGCCCAGGCCAGTTCGGCCTGGAGGGTCATCGGAACGACCCTGGTGGTGTCGATCAGATCATCCACGAAGGACAGTTTCGCCACCACGATCAGGCCCACCAGCGAGGCGAGGGCCAGGCAGCGGTCGATGTCGACGGCCGCGTCCGGGGGCGCGTCGACGCGGAGCACCCCGATCCGCTCGACACCGTCGACGATCGGCAGCCACAGCACCCGGCCGGTCCCGTCCTCGGCCGGCACGGACTGGGGCACCCCCGTGCAGTAGGCCCGGCTCGCCGGGCTCCCCTCCAGCGGGAGCACCCAGCTCGGCGACCGTTCGGGGGCCGGAGCGCCGGTGTCTGGGGGCGAGCCGGGGAGATCGGGCACCTCGGACACGACGACCGGCCCGGTGGGAGCGTCGGTGCCCTCCGCCGCCGGTGGGAGCAGCGGTGCGAGCTGCACCTGCCGCACGTCGGCGAGCAGGACCAGCGCGTCGGTGAGCCCCATCGCCCGGGCCGCGTCCCGGACGGCCGTCGCGAGCTCACCGGGGCCGATCCGCTGGGAGGCCGCCAGCAGGCCCTCCATCGCCCGGCCGAAGCCGATGTCGTCCATGGCCTCCACCTTCCGCCGGGACCATTCTCCGCCGATCGGCGCGGCCGGTCACGGCGTGCGACCGGGCCCGGGCCGCCGCGCCGTCTGGCCGCCGGGCCGGCCGGCCGTCCGGCCTCAGGCGAGGGTCAGGAAGAGCTTCTCCAGCTCCGCCTCGCTCATCGGCGGGGCATCCCCGTCGGCGGCGGCCATGCACTGGCGCATCCCGCTGGCCACGATCTTGAATCCGGCACGGTCCAGGGCGCGGGAGACCGCCGCCAACTGGGTGACGACGTCCTTGCAGTCCCGGCCTGCCTCGATCATCGCGATCACACCGGCCAGCTGCCCCTGGGCCCGGCGGAGCCGGTTCAGGACCGCGCCCACCGCTTCCTCGTCCACCTGCATCCCGGGAGCCGCCTTCCGCCGTCGTGACCGAGCCGCCAGCGTACCCCGTGGGGTATCGCGGCCGCCGGGCCGACCCGTACGCACCCCTCCCCCGGGCCGCTCAGCGCCTGGCCAGCCGCCGCTCACCGCCGGCGCCGGGGGTGTAGGCGAGTGCGTAGTGCGCGAAGACCGCCGGTTCGTCCTCGGCGGGCAGCACGTCGTCGGTGCCGATCGAGGGCGCCTGCTTGACCACGCCCTTGGCGAACGCGACCCGGACGTAGCCGGGCCCGACCACGGCGCCGTCGAGCGGGACGAACACCAGCCGCCGCCGGGACGGCAGGCCGACCGTGACGGTCACGAAGAACGGCTGGTCACTGGCCGTCTCCACGTACACCGACTCCAGCGTGCCGATCCGGTGGTCCTTCTCGTCGACCACGGCGTGGCCGCGCCACTCCCTGATGTCAGCCATTCCGATCACCGCAGCCTCCCGTTGTCGCCGGTGCCGTCCTCGGACGCCCGGGATCTCCATCCTGCGCCGCGACGGGCCGGGGCGCCCGGCGAGCACCGCGGCACCCGACCGGCCGGAGAAGGGGTACACGGGCCGGCGGCCCCCGGCACTCGTCGACGGGCCCGCGCAGCCGGCGCGCCGGGGGGCCGAGGAGGCCGAGGAGGCCGGGCCGAGCGGGTGCACGCCGAGGCCGCCGCCCGGCAGGTTGAGCCTGGCCGGCGCCGTCCTGCACTCGCTGCGGCACGCTTCGGTGGCGGGGACCGGCGAGGCCGTGGGAGCGGCCCCGCGCCCTGGAGCTGTCCGGCCGGTCAGGTGGCGCGCCGGGCTCGCCCCCATCGGAAGGGGTGGCTGTGAGGGAGACGGCTCGTGAAGCGGCCGTTGCGTGGGTGCAGAAGATCACGGACGCGGACTGTGCCGACGATGCCGAGCTGTGCGGGGTCATGGAGGCGTAAGGCAAGGCCCTCGGCTGTCCGAGCGGCTACGGCAGCGACTTGATCTTCTGGCCCGAGGGAAGGCAGCCGACGGCTCCCGAGGTCGTCGATCAGGCGTTGGGGTACCGGCCCTTCGCCCGGTGAGAGGGCCCCGAGCCCGCGGCCGGACGGCCGGGCACCGTGTGCTGGCGCGCCGCCGTGGGTACGACGGCAAGGACCGTCAGCCTTTCGGCGGCCCGAGCCGGGCCCGGGTCATCTCCGGTACCGGAGAAGACTCCGGCTACCGCTCCGGTACCGGGGAGGCGGTCACTGTCGGGGGAAGTCCTGGTCCGCCCGCAGGGCGAGGGTGCGCCACCCGTGGGTGATCTCCTCGCGCAGCGCGCCCGCGTCGGGCTCGGTGCCGCCCGGGCCGTGGCGCGTCGTCAGCAGGTCCAGCAGTGCGCCACCGTCGCCGGGGCGGGTCTGCGGGTCCGCGGTCAGCGCCCGGCCGACCACCGCCGCGAGCGCCGGGTCGAGCGCGGCGAGAGCTGCCAGAGCCGTCGGCTCCGGGCCGGTGTCGACGATCCGGCGGATCACCGCTCCCGTGCTGGCGGCCGCGAACGGACTCCCCCCGTGGGCCGCGCACACCACGCAGCAGGCCCAGGCCCAGACGTCCGCCGCCGGGCCGACCGGCCCGTCGCCGAACTGTTCGGGCGCCATGTAGGTCAGCGTCCCCGGGCCGCCGCCGGTGCGGGTCAGCCGGGTGCCGTCGACGATCGCCGCGATGCCGAAGTCGAGCAGCCGCGGCCCCGCCGTCGTCAGCATGATGTTGGCCGGCTTGAGGTCCCGGTGCACCAGCCCCAGCCGGTGCACCCCGCGCAGCGCGAGGGCCAGCGCGAGCGCGAGGGCCCGCAGCGCCTCCGGGGAGCGGATCGGCCCCTGCTCGCGCAGATGGACGTCGAGCGGGCGGCCGTCCAGCAGCTCCATGGCCAGGTAGGGGCGCCCGGAGTCCACACCGGCGTCCAGCACCCGGGCGGTGTAGGCGCCGGAGACCATCGCCAGCACCTCCGCCTCGCGCTCGAAGCGACGCAACAGGTCGGCTTCCCCGAGGAGTTCGGGGTTGATCGTCTTCAGTGCGACCTGGGTGGCCGAGCCCTCCCGACGGGCCAGGTAGACCGTCCCCATGCCGCCGGCCCCGATCCGGCCGAGCAGTTGGTACCCGCCGATCGTCCGCGGCTCGTGCGGGTACAGCGCCTGGTGCGGGACGTGCCCGACGGGTGAGGCGGGTGAGGCCTGCCCGGCCTGCCTCGCGGGTTCGACGCGCCCGAGGTGCAGCGGAGCCGGCGCGAACTGCGGCGCCGGTGGGGCGGGGACGGACCACGGCGCGTCGACCGGGGCGGCGGGCATCGGCAGGTGGGACGCGGGCCGGGCGGCGGGCGGAGCATCCGGCGGGACGTGGGCCGTGCGGCCGGCACCGCCGGCCAGCGGGCGCCGGCTGGTCACGAGCGCGATGATCTGGAACATCAGCGCACCCTCGACCACCCCGATCGGCAGCACCAGTGCACCGAGCACCGCGCGGAGGACGAAGCCGCCGATCAGCCGGACGATACTGCCGGTGGTCGTCCCGGCCCCCGGGGGCATGCCGACGACCAGCAGGTTGCGCTGCGTCAGGAGCCAGAGGAACACCCAGCCGAGCAGAGCGACCACCGCCGGGATGAGGTAGATCGGCTGCGTGATGGAGAAGTGGACGTCCAGGGCCTTGGCGATGGCCAGCGGGCTCTCCGAGACGATCGACGGCATCATGTAGACGAAGTCGGTGTCGGCGATCGTCGAGTTCAGCAGGGCCAGCAGGCCGGCCGCGCTCAGCAGCACGAGCACCTGTTCACCGACCGCCGCCGCCGTCAGCCCCGACGGCACCGCCACCCTCCCGCCCGGGCCCGCGAGGCGACCGATCGCGCGATGGCGGGTGGCCTGCTGAGCCCCCATCAGAAGCGGCAAGGACACCATCCGCACGACCAGTGCGACGCCGCCCAGGACCAGGATGATCAGGCCCAGCGGAGTCTCCGTGTAGCTCTCCATGAACGCCCCCCGTTGTGCCGTTCGCCGGTCAAGCAGACCGAGTATAGGCCGCGTCGCGATCACTCCGGCCGAACGGCGAACGGGGTCCGGGGGGGACGGCGAGTACGGCGCGGGCGGACGGCGGCGGCCCGGGCGGACGGCGGCGGCCCGGGCGTCCTTCACGCGCCTCGGCGCCGGGCCGGGCGGGCCGGTACGCCCGACGCGCACAGGAGTTGCCAGGCCACCGCCGCGGTCAGCCCCCAGATCAGCCACGCCACGCCGAAGTGGCCGGACCACCCGGCAAGCAGCAGCGTCAGCCCGAGGCAGGGCAGCGCCCAGCGCAGGGTCCGCCGCCAGGACGCCCCGGCCACCGCGGCCGCCAGCACGCCGACCCCGAAGTACCCGACAAGGCTCCCGCACAGCAGCCGGCGCGCACCCTCCGGGGTGTGGCCGTACGGGTGCGCGAGGCCCAGGCCCAGCCCGGCCGCCAGGACGGCGAGCGCGCACGTCGTGGCGGCGTGCAGCGCCATCATGACGCGCACCGGGAGGACGCCCGGGCCGTCCTTCGGCACACCGCCGTACCCGTGCAGCAGCGACATGCTCCACAAGCCGATGAGCAGCGCGAAGCCGCCCGCCGCGGCGCGGACCAGGGCCGCGTGCCAGACGGCCTCCCCCGCCACCGAGGTGATCTGGATGACCCCCTCGCCCAGCACGATGATGACGAACAGGCCCAGCCGCTCCACCAGGTGCGGGACGTCGGCGTAGGCCGCCTCGACCACCGGCACGCGCTCCGCGGTCCCCCGCTTCCTGATCAGGCGGTCCATCCGCTCCTGCGCCAGTCGCAGCACCCGGCTGCCGGAGGTGGTGAGCATGATCAGCAGGTCGAGCGCGAGACCGAGGGCCCACAGCCCGTACCGCGTCGGGGTGTCCGCCCAGAGCGAGACGATCCAGGGCACCGTGCCGGCGCCCAGCTGGGCCAGCGGCCAGTCCACGACCACCCGGCCGGGCCGCCAGAGCCGGCCGGAGAGCCAGCGCAGGAAGATGTACGCGAGCGCGAACGCCCGCGCGTGGTCCGCCCGGATCCCGGGGACGGCCGCGACCATGACGGCCAGGCCGAGCATCGCCGGCAGCAGGCCGGGCGTCCAGTCCCGGCCGCCCTCGACGTTCCCGTAGACGGTGAAGCAGACCCAGGAGATCCAGAACGCGAGGTAGAGCAGGACGTAGAGACCGAGGTCGGCGGCCGAGGGACCGCCGTGCAGCAGGTGGGAGAGCTGCAGGACGCCCGCGACGACGACCAGGTCGAAGAAGAGCTCGGTCCAGGAGGCATGCCGCTCGACGGGCGGCTGACATGTGCTCATGGGGAGAACATCGGCCGGGCGGCCCGCCCGCTGGAGCGGGCCCGGGGTCCGTTACCTCCTGCGCCCTGCGCCCTGCCTCCCGGCTTCCGGCTCCCGGCTCCCGACTCCCGCGCCGTACCGCCGGTCGACGGGTGCGGCTAGATCTCCATGGACATGTACACCGCGCGCTTGCCGTAGCAGGCCGGAACGGCGACCTCGCGGTGGGTGCGGTAGCCCAGCAGGGCGAGCAGGATGTCGCTGCGCCGGACCGCCACCATGGAGATCCGCTCGAAGCCCTGCTCCTGCGCCTCCTCGCGGATGTGGCGGATGAACCGGAGCGCCACGTCCTTGCCGCGCAGCGGCTCCGCGATGACGAAGTCGTGCACGTGCAGGTTGCGCGACTGGAAGTCGGCCTCCTCCACCTGCCCCAGGTCCGGGCACTGGTAGAGCGGGTAGGGCAGGCTCAGCAGGTAGCCGCCGACCTTGCCCCCGTGCTCCAGCACGAAGCAGGTGTCGGGTGAGGAACGCGCCCTGGACTGCAGCGCCTCCCGGCCCTCGGAGAGGTCGTCCGCCGCGTAGGCGTCGGACTCCAGCGCCACGACGGCGTCCCAGTCCTCGTCGGCCAGCAGGCGGAAGCTGATGTCGTCCGTCATCTACTCGGCCCCTCCGACGGTGGCACCGGCTCCGCCGGCGGGGCTGCCGCCCGGGCCCGTCAGGCCGTCGGTGCGGGCGGCCGCCACCATCGGGCCCCAGGCGGCGATCAGTCGCGCGAAGTCCTCGACGTCCGCCTTGGCCTCGTCGAGCAGGCGCTCCCGCAGCGGGGTCAGGTGATCGGCGAACTCCGCGTACTTCCCGCCCAGTTGCCGGTACGAGCGGTCGAGGACGTCCAGCCGGTGGACGTTCTCCGCCCGGTCCGTCCCGGCGCTGTCCCTGACCAGTTCCAGGATCGTGTCGACCCGTACGTGGTGCTGCTCGTCGAGCAGCTCGCCGCCGGCCGCCATCATCCGGCCGTAGACGGGGTAGAGGTAGAGCATCGACAGCAGGAACTTGGTGAACCGCAGCTGGTAGGCGGTGAATCCGGCGCCGCTCCGGCGGCCCGGGGTGTAGTAGTTCACGATGTGCCGGTTGTGCACCACGCCGGGCAGGGTGGCGTCCAGGACCACGTGCAGCAGGAAGTAGTCACTGCCGATGGTCTCGGTCGCGGGCGGCAGCGGGACGCGCTCGTAGACCTCGTGATCGAAGCCGATGTTGCACATGTCCACCTGCCAGATGTCGGGAGCACCGAGCACCGACTCGTCGGCGGTGAACGGGTCCGTCCCGCCCCCGGTGAACGACGCCTCGACCAGCTGCCGCTTCTCCTCCTCGGACCAGACGGGCGGCGCCCAGAGGCTGACCACGTCGTAGTAGAGGGCCGGGTCCAGCTCGCGGATCTCGCTGACGTCGACGGAGAGTTCACCGATGAAGGAGCTGCCGACCAGTGACACCGGCTTCTCGGCGTCCGCCGGCTCCAGCTCGCTCTTGGTGACGGCCGCCTCCGCGTCGGCCGCCCGCTTCCCGAGCGACAGCAGCTCCTGGTGGATCGGGAAGACCGGCTTCCCGTCCAGGACCTGGTAGTCGCTGTCCGAGTCCCGGCGGTGGACGGAGTCGCAGCCGAGGGCGGCGGCGATCAGGAACGCCCGGTTGGTGCAGGCACCGTAGGAGACGGCGTCGGGCAGCATCAGATCCAGCAGCCGGGCCGGTTCGGCGACGCCGGCGGCGTCGACCACCCGCCCCAGGAACTCCCCCTGCCGGGCCTCGTCGAGGTGGTGCACGACCACGCCCGCCGCCCCGGGCAGTTCGGCCACGGCGCGCGCGTGCGCCGCGAAGGTCGACGCGTCCGAGGAGTCCAGGACGACCAGGTGCACCTCGACCTCGAAGTGCCCGGCGGCGTACGCCGCCTCCTTGCCGATCGCCGAAATCGTCTCGGCACAGGCCCGGTTGGTGGGCAGGGCCAGACAGATTCTGCGCATGCCAGTTCTCCGTTCGGTCATCAGGTGTCGTGCTGTTAACGCGAGTTGAGCGAGGCCGAGCGTGGACCGAAGACCCAGTGCGTGCGGTGGCGAAGCGCTGGGCGCGCCGTGGACCGGCGCAGCGCCGTCCGGCATCCCGTTCCGGTCACTCCAGGGGTCGAGTCCGTTTGCCACCACGCCGATCAGGTACTCCTTGCGGCAGCCGTACCGGCGCCCCACCGGTGTCGGCAGCGAACGCGGCTCGGGCACCACCACCGGCGCCACGCGAACCGGCCGGACAGGCTGAACGGGGCCGGAGGACCGAACGGGCCGGGGCACGGCGAAGGCGTGACCGGCCACCGGTGGACCACACACCGGGAACGCCACAACTCACCGTTTCAGCTGGGTAGTTGATGCCCACGACGGGGACTCCTGCCAAGGCGCCCCCGCGCCGCCGACTGGCATTCCCCTACGGTGGACTAGACCAACTTCCGGTGTCAACCGCCTCCTTGGATCGGCTGCGGGCCACGGGGGCACGCTGCCCGATCGGGCAGCCGCCGCTGCCCGCGGCACAGAGCCGTGCGACGGCCCTCGGGAGGTGGGCCGTACACCCTTGACCACCGGGTTGCCGGGCCCGGGCGCTCGGTTGGCGCGGTCGGCCCGGGCGCTCGGTTGGCGCGGTCCGTCCGACCGGTCCGGGCCTCAGAGTCCTCCCCGGCCGTCCGTCAGGGTGCGGACGTCGAGCAGCGGTGGATCGACCGGCCAGGGCAGCGCGGTGCCGGAGGCACTCGCCGCCAGGCGCAGCGCGCCGAGCAGTGGCGGGCCGTCGGGGCGGTGCGGGCGCGCCGTCGGGAGGCGCTCGGTCAGCGCCGCCAGCGCCGCCCCGCGCAGGCGGTCCAGGGCGAACAGGCCCCCGGTCAGGGCGACCCGCGGGTCGGGCAGCCCGACGGCCCGGACGGCTGCGGCGGCCGCGTCCGCGATCTCCTCCCCCGCCCGCCGCACGATCGCGCCCGCGACCGGGCAGCCGCCGTCGGCCGCGTCGACCACGTCGGGGGCGAAGGCGGCCAGCAGGGCGGCCCGGTCGGGGCGCGGCTGCAGGGCGGCGGGCAGGCCGACCACCGGGCCGTAGCGGCGCTCGGCCGACGCCAGCAGTACGGCCGAGCCGCCCGTCCGGCCGTCGTGGGCGCGCAGCGCCGACTCCAGGCCGGCCCGGCCGATCCAGCCGCCGCTGCCGCAGTCGCCGAGCAGTTGGCCCCATCCGTCGGCCCGGTGCCAACCCGTGTCCGGGTGGACGCCGATCGCGACCAGACCGGTCCCGGCGGCCACGGCCACACCCGGTCGACGTCCGAGGGCGCCCACGTGGGCGGTGACGGCGTCGCCGGCCAGCACCACCCGGTCCGCACCCGTCGCGCGGGCGAGCGGGGCGGGGAGTTCGCGGGCGAGGTCCCGGCCGAGCAGGGCCATGCCCGTGGCCCCGACGGCCACCGCCCCGATCCGCGCGCCGGGCGGCAGGCCGGCGATCAGCGTGCCCAGGGCGGGGAGTACACGGCTCAGCAACGCCTGCGCGTCGTGCCCTCCTGCGGTGATCCGGGCCGGGGCCGCGATCCGGTCGGTCCGGGCGCCGGAGAGGTCGGCGGGCCACCCGCCGGGAGCCAGGGCGAGCCGGACTCCGGTGCCGCCGACATCGATCCCGACCACCCAGCTGCCGTCCCGACAGTCCTGGCCGGGATGGCCGGGATGGGGCGCGGTGGAGCCGGCGGGGTGCGGTACGGCGGGATCGATCCGGTCCACAGCGGCCCTCCGCTCGGTGCTGTTCGTGCCCGGGACGGGACGTCCGTACGAGCCGGCTCGGCTTCCCCGTGGGGTGTCACCCCCGGGGCCTGTCCGAAGTGTGCCACCGCGCCCCGCCGGGCAGCCGTCGCTCCGGAGGTCCCGGGCGCCGTCGTCCGGCCTGCCCCCTCGGGGACGCATCGGGCGGCTTGCACCGCGGACAAGATCATCAAACGATGCGCCCAGGACGGCGGGAGGGCCCCGCCGCACGGATCGGGGGACGTGTGATCGTCGTGCGCGAGGCCGAGTTCGACTGCGAGGAAGTGTTCGAGCCCCACGACGCGGTCCGGCCAACTCTCACCTGGTCATCACCGCACGCGACGCGTCGGTCGGCCCGGACCGTCTTCGACGGCGAACGCGTCCGCTACGTCCCGGACGGGCTCGTCCACCCGACGCACCGCCGCCGGGGCCTGGAGCTCGCCCGGTTCTCCACCGGCCAGGAGTCGAGGCTGGAACGACAGCGCGACCACGCCTCCTACCGCTCGCCGGGATTCCTCTCCTACGAGGAGAAGCGGATGTCGGCGTCCGGGCTCCCCCGGGCCCGGCCGCCCGGCCCGGCACCGGACCGCAGGCGGACGGCTGACGGTTCCCGCGCCCGCCCGCGCCGCGGGCACGGGAACGGCGGGCACAGGAACGGCGGGCACAGGAACGGCGGGCACGGGAACGGCGGGCACAGGAACGGCGGGCACGGGAACGGCGGGCACAGGAACGGCGGGCACCGGCGGGGCCGCCCCGGTGGCGGCGGGCGGTTCAGCCGCGCTTGACGGCCACGCCGCCGTACATCGCGATGTCCTGGTCGCGCACCGGCGCCGCGTCCGCGTCCGGCCGCCACTGGTGGACCAGGGTCACGCCCGGGTCGAGCAGGTCGTAGCCGTCGAAGAATGCGAGCGTCTCGTCCTTGTCGCGGATCTGCAGGGGAATCCCCCGCGCGTTGTACTCGCGGCCGACACCGCCCACACCCACCGGGTCGGTGTCCCCGGTGAAGACGGTCAGCGCCAGGAAGCTCCCCGGGGCCAGCTCGTCCATGAACCGCCGCACGATGCCCTGCGGGTCGTCCTGGTCGAGGACGAAGTGCACGATCGCGATCAGCGAGAGCGCCACCGGCTGCGTCAGGTCCAGGACCTCGCGCAGTTGCGGGGCCCCGATGATCGAGTCGACGTCGCGGAAGTCGGCGTCGATGTAGGTGGTCCGGCCCTCCTCGGTGCTCGACATCAGCGCGCGGGCGTGGGTCAGCACGATCGGGTCGTTGTCGACGTAGGCGACGCGGGCCTCGGGGGCGATGCCCTGGGCGATCTCGTGCACGTTGGGCGAGGTCGGAATCCCGGTGCCGATGTCCAGGAACTGGCGGACCTTGTGCTCCTCGGCGAGGTGGCGGACCACCCGCTGCATGAAGGTGCGGGTGGTGCGCATCGAGGTCGGCAGCGCCGGCCAGGCCTTGACCGAGGCGTGGGCGGCGGTCCGGTCCGCCTCGAAGTTGGTCTTGCCGCCGATGAGGTAGTCGTACACCCGGGCCGAGTGCGGGACGTCCATCCGCAGGTCCACCCCCGGCCAGCGCCGCTCCTGCCGGTTCCCTGACATCCACCCCATGCCTGACATCCTCGCCCCTCCCGCTCCCCGCTCACCCGGGGAAGCAGCTCCGGCCGCCCCGCTGGCGGGCCATCGTGCGCATGGTAACGGTGCCGCCCGAACAGCGCGGCTGCCGGGGTCCGGACAGCGCGGGGCCGGTCGCGGGACCAACGCCCGGCGGCCGCAGCAGCCGTGGTGCCCCGTCAGCCCGGCGGCCGGGCAGCACGGCCCGGGCCCGTCGCGCCGGGCTCGCGGGCGCGACGGGCTCCACGGAGCCGGGTACCGCGGGGCGACCGGGCTCAGCGCGGCGGGCGTGCCGCGCGGGCGGCCGGGACCAGGCCGGACTGGTAGGCGATGGCGACCAGTTGGGCCCGGTCGCGGGCGTCGAGCTTGGACATCGCGCGGTGCACGTGCGTCCGGACGGTGAACGGGCTGACGTACATCCGCTCGGCGATCTCCTCGTTGGTCAGACCGGTGGCGGCCATCGACATCACCTCGCGCTCGCGGGCGGTGAGCACTGCCAGCCGCTCCGACGCCCCCTCGCCGGCCCCGCCGGGATCGGGCTGGGCCAGGAACTGGTCGATCACCGCGCGGGTGGCCGCGGGCGAGAGCAGGGCCTCCCCGGCGGCCACCGTGCGCAGCGCGGCGAGCAGTTCCTTCGGATCGGCGCCCTTGCCCAGGAAGCCGCCGGCGCCCGCCCGCAGCGCCTGGGCCACGTACTCGTCGATCTCGAAGGTGGTGAGGATGAGCACCCGGGTGCCGCTGAGCTCCGCGTCGGCGCAGATCGCGGCCGTCGCGGAGAGGCCGTCGACGCCGGGCATCCGGATGTCCATCAGGACGACGTCGGGCCGGGTGGCCCGGGCGAGCTCCACGGCCTCGCGGCCGTCGGCGGCCTCCCCCACCACCTCCATGTCCTCGGCCGCGTCGATGAGCACCCGGAAGGCGCCGCGCAGCAGCGCCTGGTCGTCGGCGAGCAGTACGCGAATGGTCATGCGTGGTCCTTGTCGTCTCGGGCGGCGGTGCGCAGGGGGAGTTCGGCGGAGACCAGGAAGCCGCCGTCCGGGCGGCGGTCGGCCCGGAGCCGGCCGCCGACGGCGCCGGCGCGCTCGCGCATGCCGATGAGCCCGTACCCGGCGGCGCCGGGCGCCGCCGGGGCGAGGCGGGGCCGGCCCGGCGCGGGCCCGTTCCCGGTCGGCCTGGCGTTCGCGACGGTGAGCGCGACCCGGCTGCCGGAGTAGGCGAGCGTGATGTCGGCGCCGGCTCCCCGGGCGTGCTTGGCCACGTTGGTCAGGGATTCCTGGACGATCCGGTAGGCGGTCAGGTCCACACCCGGGGAGAGCGGGCGCGGCTCGCCCTCGACGGCCAGCCGGACGGGCAGTCCGGCGCGTTCGAAGGAGTTGATCAGGTCGGGCAGTTGCCCGAGCCCGGGCGCCGGCTCCAGTGGGGCTTCGGGGTCGTCGGCGCGGCGCAGCAGCCCGACGGTGGCCCTGAGCTCCTGCAATGCGGAGCCGGTGGCGTCGGTGAGGTGGCTGAGCATCTCGCGGGCCTCGGCGGGGTGGGTGTCCATCAGGTGCACGGCGATGCCGGCCTGGGCGTTGGCCAGGGCGATGTGGTGTGCGACGACGTCGTGCAGGTCGCGGGCGATCCGGATCCGCTCGTCCGCGACCCGGCGGCGGGCCTCCTCCTCGCGGGTGCGCTCGGCGCGTTCGGCGCGCTCCTCGATCGCGGCCAGGTGGGCCCGCCGGTTGCGGATCGAGTCGCCGACGGCGCCGGGCAGGACGACCCAGGTGGCGACGCCGATCTTCTCGGCCAGCGGCGCCTCGGAGTCGACGACCAGGGCGGTGACGGTGAGCGCGACCGCCGAGACGGCGGTGGCGACCCGGGCGGTGAGCCGGTCGGTGCGCACGGCCAGGAAGTAGAGCGCGACGATCAGCGGCAGGATCAGGGTGGGTGTCGGTTTGGCCGCGATCAGCTCGATCACGACCCCGAGGCCGAGGGTCGCCGCCACCACCGTGCGCGGGTAGCGGCGGTGGAGGAGGAGTACGGCGCTGGAGACCGCCGCCAGGGCCAGCGGTACGGGGGCGGGGCGGCCGTAGTGGCCCGTCCTGTCGATCATGGTGCCGGCGACGGTGAGCAGGAACAGGGTGAGCGCGGCCACCGTGTCCAGCAGGCGGGGGTGCTGGCGGGCGTGGCGCCGCAGCCAGGTGTCGGTCATCTCGTGCTCTCTGGGGTCCGGGAGGCGGTGGCGGCGCCCCCGGGCGGGCTCCTGCCGACTGCGGTCGCCCGCCTCCGCCGGGTGGCGGGGCGGGCGGGGTCGGGGCCGCCGGCGCGGACGGCGGCGGCCCCGACCGGGAGGAACGAATCAGACGCCCACGAAGTGCCTGGCCGGCTCCGGCTCCGGCTCCCGGGTCTGCAGCCGGGCCCCCTCGACGTCGATGTCGGGCAGGATCCGGTCCAGCCGGCGGGGCAGCCACCACGCCCGGCGGCCGAGCAGGGCCAGGGCGGCCGGGATGATGGCCATCCGGACCACGAAGGCGTCGAAGGCGACGGCCGCGGCGAGGCCGAGCCCCATCATCTTGACCATCGGCTCGGCCATGCCGATGAAGCCCGCGAAGACGCTGATCATGATGAACGCGGCGGCCGTGACCACCCGGGCGTTGTGCCGGAAGCCGGTGACGACGGACTGGCCCGGCTCCTCCCCGTGGACGTAGGCCTCGCGTATCCGGGTGACCAGGAAGACCTCGTAGTCCATGGCCAGGCCGAAGACGACCCCGATCATGAAGATCGGCATGACGCTCATCACCGGGCCGGTCTGCTCCACGCCGATCAGCTCGGCGAGCCAGCCCCACTGGAAGACCGCGACCACGGCGCCGAGGGCGGCGGCCACCGAGAGCAGGAAGCCGAGCGCCGCCTTGAGCGGGACGAGGACGGAGCGGAAGACCACCAGTAGCAGGAGGACCGCGAGCCCGACCACCACGGCGAGGTAGGGCACCAGCGCGTCGCTGAGCTTCTGCGAGACGTCGATGTTCATCGCGGTGGCACCGCTCACCAGGACGGTGGCGCCGGTGGCGGATTTCAGGCCGGCGGCGCCGGCCCGGATGTCGTGGACGAGCTGCTGCGTCTCGGCGGCGCTCGGCCCGGTGGACGGCACCGCGTTGATCAGCGCCGTGTCACCCGCCGCGTTGAACACCGGCGGCGACACCGACACCACGCCCGGCAAGCCCGCCACCTCCTTGCCGACGCGGTCGGCGGCGCCCTTCGGGTCGGCCGCGCCCTTGGCGTCCACCAGGAGGGTCAGCGGGCCGTTGAACCCCGGCCCGAAGCCCTCGGAGAGGTGGTCGTAGGCGCGCCGCTGGGTGGTGGAGGTCGGCTGGGACTCCGCGCCCGGCAGCCCGAGCCGCAGATCGAGGGCGGGCAGGGCGAGGACGCCGAGGCCCACGACACCGGTCAGCAGCACCGCCACCGGGCGGCGCAGCACCAGGCGGGCCCAGCGGGTGCCGCCGTTGGCCGGCTGCCGCTCCGCTTCGGCGGCGGCCGGGGCCACCGGGCTCCCGGCGGTCGTGCCGTCGGCGACGGCACGCAGCCGGCCGACACGGCCCCGGCGGGCGGCGCGCCGGGCCCGGCGCGGCAGCACCCGGTCGCCGAGGAAGCCGAGCAGGGCCGGGACCAGTGTCAGGGCGATCACGACCGCGATCACGACCGTGCCGGCGGCCGCCATGCCCATCTTGGCGAGGATCGGGATGCCCACCACGGAGAGCCCGGCCAGCGCGATGACGACCGTCAGCCCGGCGAAGACCACGGCGGAGCCGGCCGTGCCGACCGCCCGGCCGGCGGCCTCCTTCGGCTCGTACCCCTCCAGGAGTTCGGCGCGGTAGCGGGAGACGATGAAGACGGCGTAGTCGATCCCGACGGCGAGGCCGAGCATCATCGCGAGCGTACTGGTCGTGGTGGAGAGGCCGAGGGTACTGCCGAGGGCGGTGATCGCCGCGATGCCGAGGCCGACGCCGACCAGGGCGGTCAGCAGCGGCAGCCCGGCGGCGGCCAGCGATCCGAAGGTGATCACCAGCACGACGGCGGAGATCGCCATGCCGATGGCCTCCGACGTGCCGCCCGCCTCCCCACCGCCCATGAGCGCGGAGCCGCCGATCTCGACCGTGAGGCCGGCGTCCCGCCCGTGCTGCGCCGCCTGTTGGAGGGCGTCCGTGGCGGCCGTGCTCAGGGAGCCGGGCTTGGCGTCGTAGCCGATCGTCGCGTAGGCGGTCGAGCCGTCCTTGGAGACGGTGCCCGCCTGGAACGGGCTGACCGCGCCGGTGACCTGCTCGCCGTGGGCGAGCTCGGCGACCGTCCGCTCCACGGCCTGCTGGTGGGTGGCCGCGGTGATCTTCTGCCCGGAGGGGGCGACGAACACCAGGCGGGCCGACGCGCCCTCGGCGGTGCTGCCGGGAAAGCGCGCGTCCATCAGGTCGAAGGCCTGCTGTGCTTCCGTGCCCGGCATCGCGAAGCCGTCGTCGGGTGCCGCCGGTGCCTTGGCGGCCAGGACTCCGGCGGTCGCCAGCAGGGCGACCCAGAGCAGGGTCGTCAGGCGGCGCCTGAGGAAGGCCCATCGGCCCAGGCGGTACAGGAATGTGGCCACGGGAGAGCAGACTCCTTCGGATGACGTGCACGGGTGCGGCGGCGGGCCCGGGGCCGCGGCACGGCCCGGGGCGCCCGGAGCACGGCCATCCTCGATCGCGGGGGGCCGCCGCGTCGTCATCGCTGCGCAGGCCGTTCACGTAGTCCGTGCGCAGTAGCGCGGCACCCGGACGGAGTACGTCAGCTGCACCGCGGGGAGCAGCCGCCGGGCCTTCCGGCTCCCCGGCCCGGCCTCCACCGGGGCGGACGGCGGCGTCCGGCGGGCCCCGGCGGTCCGGTGACCGCCCGGTCACCGGGGCAGTCACCCGGGCGGTCGGTGACGACGGGCCGGGACCGGGCAGGCGAAGTAGCGTGATGTGCCTGGCCCGACCGATTTGTCCGGTCCGGCCGGAAACGAACCCGCTAGATGATCTGATCATCCTGCTGCCGGAGGTGGCCTCATGGGCGTTCCAGCCGCTCGCATCGTGTTCGACGAGAGCGACCGCGCGGCCGTCGCGGACGCGGTGGCGGAGATCCTCGCCACCGGTGCGCTGACCCTCGGCCCCTGGACGGAGCGCTTCGAGCAGGCCTTCGCGGCCGAGCACGGCGCCTCGCACGCCGTGGCCGTCGCCAGCGGGACGGCCGCGCTGGAGATCGTCCTGCGCACCGTCGACGTCCGCGACCGCGACGTGGTCGTCCCGGCGGTCACCTTCTACGCGACCGCCGCCGCCGTCGTCCACGCCGGCGGACGCCCCGTCCTCGCCGACGTCGACCCGGCGACCTTCGCGCTCTCCCCCGAGACGCTGGAGGCGGCCCTCACCCCGGACACCGCCGCCGTGGTGCTGGTGCACATCGGCGGCCTGATCACCCCCGAGGTCGACGAGCTGCGCGCGATCTGCGACCGCCGGGGCATCCCGCTGGTCGAGGACGCCGCCCACGCGCACGGCAGCAGCTACGCCGGGCGCGCGGCCGGGTCGTTCGGCCTGGCCGGCGCCTTCTCGTTCTACCCGACCAAGGTCACCACCAGCGGCGAGGGCGGCATGATCCTCACCGAGTCGTCCGACCTGCGCGACGAGGCACGGATCCACCGGGACCAGGGCAAGGGCTCGTTCACCACCAACCACCACGTCCGGTTCGGCGCCTCCTGGCGGCTGAGCGAGCTCAACGCCGTCGTCGGCGCGGTGCACCTGCGCCGGCTCAAGGAGTTCGTGGAGACCCGGCGCCGGGTGGCCCAGCGGTACGACGCGGCGCTCGCCGGGCTCGACGGACTGCGGCCGACGGTCGAGCCGGTCGGCTGCCGCAGCAACTACTACAAGTACGTCGCCCTGCTGCCGGCCGGCGTCGACCGCGCCGCGTTCAAGCGGGAGGTGGCCGAGGAGCACGGGGTGCGGCTCTCCGGCGAGGTGTACGACCTGCCGCTGCACCTCCAGCCGGTGCTGGCCCCCTACCGGCGCGGGCCGCTGCCGGTCGCCGAGGACCTCTGCGCCCGGCAGATCTGCCTGCCGGTGCACTCCGACATGACCGAGGACGAGACCGACCAGGTCATCGAGGCGGTCACCGCCGTCCACCGGCGGCTCGCCGGATGACCGGGACGGCCGAGAGCACCGGGGCCGCCGGAGCCGGCGGAACCACAGCGACCGCCGGGGCCGCCGGACGGGTCGGCCGGTCCCGATGACCGGAACCACCAGACAGCCCGGAACCACCGGAACCACCGGGACGCCCCCGGACCGGACGGTCCGGGCGAAGGCCGGACAAGGAGAGAGACCGTGCGCGTAGCCGTCACCGGGGGATGCGGATTCATCGGCTCACACGTCGTGGACCGGCTGATCACAGCCGGCCACGAGGTGCTCGCGGTGGACACCACCGACAAGTACCTCAACGCCGACGCCGAGCACGCCCGCATCGACATCCTCGACCTGACCACCCTCACCAGCGCCCTGGACGGCTGCGAGGTGGTCTTCCACCTCGCAGCCATGGCCGACGTCGAGCAGGTCGCCGCCGACCCCGTCCGGGCCGTGCGGATGAACATCGACGGCACCGAGGCCGTCCTGGAGGCGTCCCGCCGCAGCGGCCTCAGCCGCACCGTGCTGGCGAGCACCGTCTGGGTCTACGGCGCCGCCCTCACCGACGACCAGCTGGACGGCGGTGCGCAGGAGCTGGACGAGCACGTGCCCATCGAGCTGGAGCGCAGCGGACACCTGTACGTCGCCACCAAGCTGGCCGCCGAGATGCTGGTGCACAGCCACCGGGAGCTGTACGGGCAGCACTTCACCATCCTGCGCTACGGCATCCCGTACGGACCGCGGATGCGGGACGAGCTGGTGGTCGCCCGGTTCGTGCAGGCCGCGCTGGCCGGCCGGCCGATCACCATCGCGGGCGACGGCCGGCAGAGCCGCAACTTCGTCTACGTCGAGGACCTCGCGGACGCCCACG
The DNA here is from genome assembly GCF_040298365.1 of Kitasatospora sp. NPDC001603. NCBI lineage: Bacteria > Bacillati > Actinomycetota > Actinomycetes > Kitasatosporales > Streptomycetaceae > Kitasatospora > Kitasatospora sp. NPDC001603. The sequence continues at coordinate 1,466 of NZ_JBEPAA010000089.1, read as the reverse complement.
TGCGCGCCCTGTCCCCCGCCGCCGAGGACCAGACCTTCGCCCTGGAGGGCTCCACCGCCGTCTCCGTCCGGGACATCGCCGACACCGTCGACCGGCTGCTCGGCCCGGTCTCCATCTCGCACATCGAGGCCCGGGCCGCCGACTACGACGGCCGCCGCATCTCGGCCGCCCAGGCGAAGCGGCTGCTCGGCTGGTCGCCGAAGACCACCTTCACGGACGGCGTGCGGCGCTACGCGGACTGGTACCGCGACGAGGGCGGCCCGGGCGCCGGCCGCGCGGCCGGCGGCTCCTGAGGCGGCGCCCCCGGTGCCGCACGCCCTGCTGGTCTCCGGCTCGCTCGGGCAGGGCCACGACGTGATGGCCCAGGCCTGCGCCGACTCGCTGCGGGCGCGCGGCTGGACCACCGCCACGGTGGACGCCATGGCGCTGCTCGGACAGCGCGCGGGCGCGGTCGGCGAGGCGGTCTTCCGCCGGCTGCTCGACCTGCCCGGCGTCTACGACGCCTTCCACTTCGCCGCGCTGCGCCCCGGTGCCCGGCCGGCCCTGCTCGCCGACGCCGCTGCGCGGACCAGGCTCGTCCCGGCCCTGCGGGAGCTGGTCGCGCGGCAACGGCCGGAGCTGGTGGTGTCGGTGTTCGCCACCGCCACCGCGGCGGTGAACCGGCTGCCCCGGCGGGCCGGCGGGCCGGCCTTCCGGCATCTGGTGCTCTGCACCGACGTGACACCCCACCGGCTCTGGGTGCAGGAGGGCACCGACCTCTTCCTGGTCACCTCCGAGGTCGCGGCCTGCGCGGTGCGGCGCTACCGGCCGGAGGCCGCGATCGCCGTGCTGCCGGCGCCGCTGCGGGCGCCGTTCTACCACCCGCCCACCCGCGCGGCGGCCAGGGCCGAGTTCGGGGTGCCGCCCGACGCCAGGTGCGTGCTGCTGATGTCCGGCTCCTGGGGGCTCGGTCCGCTCGCCCGCACCGCCACCGACCTGGCGGACGCCGGACCACACGTGCTCGCCGTGGCCGGGCGCAACCGCGAGCTGGAGCGCCGGCTGCGCCACGCCGCCGGCCACCGTCCGCGCCTGCACCCGTTCGGCTACACCGAGCGGATCCCCGCCCTGATGACCGCCGCCGACCTGGTGGTGACCAGCTCCGGGGACACCTGCAGCGAGGCCCGGGCACTCGGCCGCCGACTGCTCCTGCTGGACGTCGTCCAGGGCCACGGCCGGGACAACCTCCAGCACGAGCTGGAGCTGGGCCACGCCGACGTCACCTCCGCCCGGCCGGCCGACGTGGTCCGCACCGCCCTCGCCGCCCTGGACCGCCCGGCCCCACCCCCCTCGGCCGGCGCCTCCCCGGAGGGCTGGCGAACCGGCTTCGCGGCCGCCCTGACCCAGGTCGGGCTGGGCTAGGGGTGTTGGGGGGGGGGCGGCCGCGGGCGGGGGGGGGGGGGCGCACCCCCCACCCCGCCGGCCCCCGC
>NZ_JBEPAA010000088.1:0-30248 GCF_040298365.1 Kitasatospora sp. NPDC001603 | reverse complement strand
ACCGCCATGGCCGCCGCCCTCCCCGGCAACGGCACCGGCGAATCCCTCATCACCGCCGTCCAGCCCTTCGCCCTCATCGGCGAGGACGACCGCGCGGCCCTTCCGGCCGACGTCGTGGACGCCTACCCGCTCTCCCAGATCCAGACCGGCATGCTCGTCGAGATGCTCACGGCGGACGGCGGAAACAGCTACCACAACATCAACTCCTTCCGTCTGCCGGACGCGAAGGCCTTCGACGCCGCAGCGATGAGCGAGGCCATCGGCCTGGTCACCGCCCGCCACGAGATCCTTCGGACCTCGGTCGACCTGACCGGCTACAGCCGGCCGCTCCAGCTCGTCCACGCCGACGTCGAGATCCCGTTCGTCGTCGAGGACCTGCGCGGCCTGACCGAGGCCGAGCAGGAAGCCCACGGCCGCGCGTTCGTCGCCGCGGCCCGGACGGCCGGGTTCGACCTGGTGAACGGCCCGCTGCTGCACCTGGCGGTCCACATCGAGTCGGCCGAGGCCTGGCGCCTGACGGTCAGCCACCTGCACGCGGTGACCGACGGATGGACGATCAACTCCTTCCTGATGGAGCTGGTCGGCTGCTACCAGGCGCTGCGGGACGGCCGCGAGCCGGCCGCCCACGTGGCCCCGGCGGTCCGCTACGCCGACTACGTCGCCGCCGAGGAGGCCGCCCTGGCGAGCACCGAGGAGCAGGCCTTCTGGCAGGACGTCGTGGACGGGTACACCCCGCTGCGGATCCCGGCCACCTGGGCCGGCGCCGAGGACTCGGAGCAGCGCCACTCGATCGGCGTGCCGTTCGCCGACCTGGAGGAGGGCCTGCTCAGGCTGGCGGCCGAGGCGAAGACCTCGCTCAAGAGCGTCATGCTGGCCGCCCACCTCAAGGTGATGGGCAGCCTGACGGCCGAGGACGCCTTCCACACCGGCGTCGTCTACCACGGCCGCCTGGAGGCACCGGGCGCCGACCGGGTACTCGGCATGCACCTCAACACCCTGCCCTTCCCGACCACTCGGGGCGCGAAGACCTGGCGCGAACTGGTCGAGCGGACCTACGCGACGGAGACCGAGATCTGGTCCCACCGCCGCTACCCGCTGCCCGCCGTCCAGCGCGCCGCCGGGAACACCCGCGACCTGCTCACCGTGCTCTTCGACCACCAGGACTTCCACCAGGTCGACACCGGCACGGTGGACACCGGTGGTGGTCTGAACGACGGCCGCAACGAGTTCGGCCTGATGGCGATCGCCGGGGTCGGCCGGCTCAGCCTCGGGGCCGCGGTCTCGACGATGAGCCGGGAGAACCTGGAGCGGCTGGGCGCGATGTACCGGTCGGTGCTGGAGGCGATGGCCGCCGACGTCGACGGTGACGCCCTGCCGGTCCCGCTGGCCGAGGCCGACCGCCGGCTCGTCCCGGTGCTCCGGGCACCGGTCGAGCAGCAGGCCGCCGGCTGCCTGCACGAGCTGTTCGCCGCCCAGGCCGCCCGCACCCCGGACGCCGTCGCGCTGACCAGTGGCGATCAGAGCCTCACCTACGCCGAGCTGGACGAGCGGGCCAACCGCATCGCCCACCACCTGGTCGCCCTGGGCGCCGGGCCGGAGCGGGTCGTCGGCCTGTCGCTGGAGCGCGGCCCGGACCTCGTCCCCGCCCTGCTGGGCATCCTGAAGTCCGGCGCCGCCTACCTGCCGCTGGACCCGGCCAACCCGGCCGACCGCCTCGCCTACATGCTGGCCGACGCCGAGGCGCCGATCCTGGTGACCCATTCCGCCCTGGAGCCGATCGAGTTCGCGGGCGCCCGGGTGCTGATGGACGCCGACCGGGCCGCGATCGACGCCCGCCCGGCCACCGCCCCGGCCACCGGGGTGCGCCCGGACAACCTGGCGTACGTCATCTACACCTCCGGTTCGACCGGCCTGCCGAAGGGCGTCGGCACCGCGCACGCCAACGTGCCGCGCCTGTTCGGCGCGACCCGTGCGGACTTCCCGTTCGCCGCGGACGACGTGTGGGCGCTGTTCCACTCCTACGCCTTCGACTTCTCGGTCAAGGAGATCTGGGCCCCGCTGCTGCACGGCGGCCGCCTGGTGGTCGTCCCCGCGATGGTCGCCCGGTCGCCGCAGGAGCTGGTCGAGCTGCTGGTGGCCGAGCGGGTCACCGTGCTCTGCCAGACCCCCTCCGCGTTCCGCTCGCTGACCGGACTGGTGCAGGAGGGCGACCCGCGCGTCGACCGGCTGGGGCTGCGTGCGGTCGTGTTCGGCGGTGAGCGCCTGGACATGTCGCAACTGGCGCCGTGGACGGCGAAGTTCGGCGTGCGGACGGCCCTGATCAACATCTACGGGCCGACCGAGACCACCGTGCACTCGATCTACCACCGGGTGACGGAGTCGGACCTGCCCCGGGCGGCGTCCCCGATCGGCCTGCCGGTCGCCGACACCGTGATCCACCTGCTGGACGCCAACGGGCACCCGGTGCCGGACGGCGTGCCGGGCGAGATCCACGTGGGCGGCCCGGGCGTGGCCCGCGGCTACCTGAACCGCCCCGGGCTGACCGCCGAGCGGTTCGTGCCGGACCCGTACGGCCCGGCCGGCTCCCGCCTGTACCGCACCGGCGACCTCGCCCGGCGCCTGCCCGACGGCCGCTACGAGTCGCTGGGCCGGATCGACGGCCAGGTGAAGGTCCGCGGCTTCCGGATCGAGCTGGGCGAGATCGAGGCCCGGTTGCGCGAGCACCCGCTGGTGGACGAGGCGACCGTGATCGTGCACCGGAACGAGGCCGGCGAGAAGTCGCTGGTCGCCTACCTGGTGCCGGCCGGCTCCGCCGCCCCGGACCTCGCGGCGGTGCGGTCGGACCTGGCGGCGGCGCTGCCCGGCTACATGGTGCCGGCGGCGTTCGTCACCGTGGCGGGGATCCCGCTGACCACCAACGGCAAGGTGAACCGCCGGGCGCTGCCCGCACCGGAGCAGGCGGTGAGCGTCGTGGGCGAGCACCACCTCGCACCGCGCACCGAGCTGGAGGCCGCCCTGGCGGCGGTCTGGGCCGAGGTGCTGGGCCTGGCGCAGGTCGGTGTGGAGGACAGCTTCTTCGACCTCGGCGGCGACTCGATCCGGGCCGTCCGCCTGGTCGGCGCGCTGCGCGAGGCCGGCCACGACCTGACCATCCGCGACGTGTTCGAGCGCCGGACCGTCGCCGCCCTGGCCGCGGCCCTGCCCGGCGGCGACGGCCGCTCGCTGATCACCGCCGTCGAGCCGTTCGCGCTGGTCGACGAGGAGGACCGGGCGGCCCTGCCCGCCGACGTCGTCGACGCCTACCCGCTCTCCCAGATCCAGACCGGCATGCTCGTCGAGCTGATGGCGGGCGAGGGCGGCACGGCCTACCACCACATCAACTCCTTCCGGATCCCGGACACCCGGCCGTTCGCCGAAGCGGCGCTGCGGCGGGCCCTGGCACTGCTGGCGGACCGCCACGAGCTGCTACGCACCTCGGTGCACCTGACCGGGTTCGGCCGGCCGCTCCAGCTGGTGCACGCCACCGCCGAGGTCCCCGTCACCGTGCACGACCTGCGCGGCCTGACCGAGGACGAGCGGGCCGAGCGGGCGCGCGACTACGTGGCCGAGGAGCGGGCCCGCGGGTTCGAGCTGACGGCCGCGCCGCTGCTGCGGATCGCCGTGCACGTCGAGTCGGACGAGGCCTGGCGGGTCACCGCGAGCCACATCCACGCCGTCACCGACGGCTGGACGCTCAACTCGCTGCTGATGGAGCTGCTCGACACCTACCGGACGCTGCGCGACGGCGGGACGCCGGCCGCCTACCAGGCCCCCGCGGTCCGGTACGCGGACTACGTCGCCGCCGAGCTGACCGCCCTGTCCGACCCGGCCGACCAGGCCTTCTGGCAGGACGTGGTCGACCGGCACAGCCCGCTGGAGCTGCCCGCCACCTGGCGGGACCGGAGCGCCGGGTCGCTGCTGCTGAACGTCGAGTACGCGGACCTGGAGGAGCGGCTGCGGGCGCTCGCCGTCGGCGCGAACACCTCGCTCAAGACGGTGCTGCTCGCCGCGCACCTCACGGTGATGGGCTCGCTGAGCACGGCCCCGGCCTTCCACACGGGCGTGGTCTACCACGGCCGCCTGGAGGCGCCGGGCGCGGAGCGGGTGCTCGGCATGCACCTCAACACCCTGCCCTTCCCGGCCGCCCGGGGCGCGAAGACCTGGCGCGAGCTGGTGGCGCGGGTCTTCGGCACCGAGACCGAGCTCTGGTCGCACCGCCGCTACCCGCTGCCCGCCATCCAGCGGGCGGCCGGCCCCGGCCGGGCGGCGCTGAGCGTGATGTTCGAGTTCCTCGACTTCCACCAGGTCGACCGCGGCGCGGTGGACGTCCGGGCCTCGATGAACGACGGCTCCAACGAGTTCGCCCTGACCGTGATCGCCACCGGCGGCCGGATCGGGCTCAGCACCGGGGCCGGCGCGCTCGGCCGGGCGCAGCTGGCGCAGCTCGTCGCGATGTACCGGCTGGTGCTGGAGGCGATGGCCGCCGACCCGGACGGGGACGCGACCGCCGGCTACCTGCCGGTCCCCACGGCGTCGGCGGGCGCGCCCGCGGCCGAGCTGGAGCAGCCGTTGCCGGTCGGGCTGATCGCCGAGCAGGCGGCCCGCACACCGAAGGCGGTCGCCGTGGTCGCGTCCGGGCGCACGCTGAGCTACCGCGAGGTGGACGAGTACGCCGACCGGATCGCGCACCACCTGACCGCGCTCGCGGTCGGCCCGGGTGCGGTGGTCGGGGTGGCGCTGGCCCGCCGGGCCGAGCTGGTCCCGGTGCTCCAGGGCGTCTGGCGCGCCGGCGCCGCGTACCAGCTGATCGACCCGGCCGCCGCGGCGGAGCAGGTCGACCCGCGGGTCACCTTCCTGATCACCGATCGGGCGGTGGCCGGGGGCTTCACCGGCGGGGTGCTGCGGCTGGACGACGAGGCGGCGCCGCTCGCCGCCCGGCCGGCCGGGGCGCTGCCGCTCGCGGCCTCGCCGGAGGGGGCGGCCTGCCTGCTGGACGGCGTGCTGGTCGACCACCGTGAGCTGGGCCGGCTGCTGGAGAAGGTCCGGGCCGAACTGGGCGGGATCCGGCGCGGCGCCTGGCTGGCGGCCGCTCCGGGGGCCGGCCTGCGGGCGGCGGCGGAGCTGCACCTGCCGCTCACCGGCGGCGCCCGGGTGGTGCTGGCGTCCGAGGCCGAGGCCGCGGACCCGGCGGCGCTGGTCGCCCTGGTGGACGCGCAGCGCGTCACCCACGTGCAGGCCACGCCGGAGGACTGGCGGCTGCTGCTGGCGGCGGGCTTCGACAGCCACGCGGTGACGGCCCTGGTGTCCGGCGGGTCCGCGCCGGACTCCGAGGACGTGCTCGACGAGCTGCGGACCCGCGCCCAGCGGGTGGTGGCCGGCGTCGGCACCGTCCACTAGCGGCGGAACGCCCGAGGGCCCCCGCGGTCGTACCGACCGCGGGGGCCCTCGGGGCGGAACGGGCCCGGGCGGGCCGGACCGCGCGGCCCGACCGGACCCGGGCCGGACAGCGCCGACCGGGCCCGACCGGGCTCGGGGACCCAGCCGGTCAGCGCCCTTCCAGGAAGCGCAGCACGGCGCGGACCCGGCGGTGGCCGCCGGCGTCCTCGCGGGGCAGGTCGAGCTTGGTGAGGATGCTGTTGATGTGCTTGCCGACGGCGCTGTCGCTGATCACCAGCGCGGCGGCGATGGAGGAGTTCGACTGGCCCTCGGCCATCAGCGCGAGCACCTCCCGCTCCCGCTCGGTCAGCCGGTCGAGCGGGCCGCTCTGCCGGCGCAGCAGCAGCTGCGAGACGACCTCGGGGTCGAGCGCGGTGCCGCCGGCGGCGACCTTGCGCAGCGCGTCCACGAACTCCTCGACGTGCGCGACGCGTTCCTTCAGGAGGTAGCCGATGCCGCTGGGATTGGTGGCGACCAGGTCGGCCGCGTAGCGCTCCTCGACGTACTGGGAGAGCAGCAGCAGGGCGGTCTCCGGCCAGCGACGGCGGATCACCAGCGCGGCCCGCACGCCCTCGTCGGTGTGCGAGGGCGGCATCCGGACGTCGAGGATGGCGACGTCCGGCCGGTGCTTCTCGACGGCGAGGAGCACCTCCTCCGCGTCGCCGACGGCGGCGGCGACCTCGAAGCCCATCGTCTCCAGGACGTTGGTCAGGCCGACTCGCAGGAGGACGGAGTCCTCGGCGATCACGACGCGCACGGCAGCTCCACGGTGATGGTGGTCGGGCCCCCGACGGGGCTGGATATCCGGAAGGTGCCGTCCACCGAGCGGGCGCGACGGCTGAGGCCGGCGATGCCGGTGCCCCGGCTCTGGTCGGCGCCGCCGACACCGTCGTCGGTGACGACGACGCGCAGCAGGTCGGCGACGCGGTCCACCCGCACGGCGGCGCGCTCGGCGCGGGCGTGCTTGGCGACGTTGTTGAGCGCCTCGGCGACGACGAAGTAGGCGACGGACTCGATGGCCGTCGCGGGGCGGCGGTCCACCGTGACCGCCAGGTCGACGGGCAGCGGGGCGCGGGCGGCGACCCCGGACAGCGCGGCGTCCAGGCCGCGGTCGTCGAGGACCGCCGGGTGCAGGCCGCGGACGAGGTGCTTCAGCTCGGCGATGGCCTCCAGCGCCTCCCGGTGCGCCTTGTCGATGACGCCCTTCGCGTTCGGCCCGGCGTCGGTCAGGGTGGCCCGGGCCAGGCCGAGGGTCATCGCCAGGGCGACCAGGCGCTGCTGGGTGCCGTCGTGCAGGTCGCGCTCGATCCGGCGCCGTTCGGCGTCGGCGGCGGCCACCAGGCCGTTCCGGCCCTCGGTCAGGTCGTCGACGCGTTCGGCGAGCCGCTCGGCCCGGCTGGGCCCGAGCAGCCGGCGGGCCAGGTAGCCGTCCGCGCCGACCACCAGCGCCGTCACCCAGGGCATCACGAGGACGAGCAGCAGGCCGCCGGCGGTGAACACGGCGGCGCGCTGGCGGACCTGCTCGGGCAGGGCCCAGATCCAGCCGTAGGCGCCGGCCAGGGCGATGGCGTAGAGCCAGCCGGCCAGCACGGCGAGCCCGGCGAGCCCGAGCACCGGCCCGACCAGGACGTGGTAGCCGAGCTGGCGCCAGGCGGCCTGCGAGCGGACCGAGGTGGCGAGTCCGCGCCAGCTGAGCCGGATCGTGCTGTGGGCGGCACGCGGGATCGACTCGCCGAGCAGGTAGCGGAACCGGCGGTGCTGCGCCTCGTTCAGGGCGGTGACCGAGAGCAGCAGGAAGGCGAGCGGTCCGACCACGGTCAGCATCAGCTGGGTGGTCTCCAGCGGCCAGTAGAGCCAGTCGTCGGCGGGTTCGACGAACAGCAGCCAGGGCACCGCCACCAGGGAGAAGGAGGCCAGCTGGAGCGGGACGCCCAGGCAGAGGAACACGATGTCCCGCCAGACCCGCACCGACCACGGCGCGCGGCGGAGCGCGAGGGTGAGCAGCCGCCGCGGGGCTGTGCCGGTTGTCATGCGCCCACCGTAGTTGGCAGGCCGAAGGAGTGTCATGTCGCGCCCGTTCCGGGGAAAAGGGAAGGTGGCACCCCTTGTCGAGAAGGAGTGCCACCGGTGTGGAGCCCTGTGGTGATCAGGTGATCGGGACCACCTGGGGGCGGGCCAGCCGCAGGTAGTCGGCCGACTTGATCGCGACCGACCGGTCCAGCCGGGCGGCGTTGAAGTACAGCTCCGGCTGGTCGAAGAGGGCCGGGTCGGCGAGGACCTGGAGGTCCGGGTGGAAGGAGAACGGGGTGATCGTCCCGCTCACCGTCGCGCCGAGCGCCTCGGCGACGCCCTGTTCGGCGAACCGCGCCTTGCCGCCGCCGGCCACCCGGGCGACCTGCTTGAGGTCGACCCGGCAGTCGCCGGGTACCACGGCCAGCACGTGGCGGGCGGGTCGGCCGCCCTTGGTGACGGTGACCACCATGCACTTGGCGGCGGCGGAGAGCTCGTGGCCCCGCAGCTCGCTGGCGAGCGTGGTCTGCCCCTCCGGCGGGTGGTCCATCAGCCGGTAGGCGATGTCACCCCGGTGGAACAGGTCGAGGAGTCGTCGGTAGGTGGACGGCGGGGCGAGGTCGGCCGGGTCGGGGCGTTCCAGCAGGCCCACCGCCGCGGACTGTTCAGACGTGTCGACGAGCATTGGTCCTCCACGCTTGGTTGGCTGGGTCAGACGACGAGCCGGTCCAGCGAAGGATCGACGATGATCTTCGCGTGGCGGTCCGGTTCGCCCAGTTCTGCGATCGCCCCGGCCAGTCCGTCCAGGCCGGTCACCCCGGTGATCACGGCGCCGGCGTCGATCCGGCCCTCCGCGATGTCGCGCAGGGTCTGGCGGTACTCGGTCGGGCTGCCGCCGAAGGAGCCGCGGATGTCCAGCTCCTTGCCGACGGCCACGCCGGGGTCGAAGGTGTCCGGGCGCAGGCAGACGCCGACGAGCACGATGCGGGCGCCGGCCGGTGCCCCGTCCACGACCCGGGCGAGCATGCCGGGCGTGCCGACGCACTCGAAGATGACGGCGTCCTTGATTCGCACGCCCCGGTACTCGGCGGCCATCCGGTCCATCATTCCGGGGATCACCCCGAGCGAGGTCCAGCGGTCGTACGGGGACTCGACGGCCGGGTCGATCAGGATGTCGGCGCCGAGTCGCTCGGCGAGGGCCCGGCGGCGCGGCGAGAAGTCCACCGCGACGACCGGGCCGAGGCCCCTGGCCTTGAGCACCGCGACGATGCCCAGGCCCACCGGGCCGAGGCCGATCACCACGGCGACCGAGCCGGGGGCCGCCTCGGCCCGCCGGACGGCCCGGGCGGCGATCGAGAACGGCTCGGTGAGCGCGGCGGTCTTCGGGTCGAGCCCGTTGGGCACCGGCATGGTGAAGGCCTCGGAGAGCAACATGTACTCGCCGAAGCCGCCGGGGAAGGCCGGCGTGTAGCCGATGATCCCGCTGCCCTGCGGTCCGAAGCCGATCGGCGGGCCGCACACCACGGTGCCGGTCGGCAGGGCCCGGACGGTGCCCGGGCCGTAGTCGACGATCTCGGCGGCGAACTCGTGGCCGAGCACGAGCCCCTCGCGGATGTCGTGGGTGCTCCCGCCCGTGCGGCGCATGACGTCGCCGAACGCGTCGGGGTCGTCGAGGGCGTGCAGGTCCGAGCCGCAGATGCCGCAGGCCAGGGTGCGGACCAGCACCTGTCCGGCCTGCGGCACCGGGTCCGGGACCTCCTCGACGACGAGTGCGCCCCCACGGGTGATGGCGGCACGCATGGTCGTCCTCCTCTCTGCCGGTGCGGGGTCAGGCCCGCTCGGCGATCTTCTCGGCGAGCAGTCCGGAGAGGGCGTCGATGGTGGGGTAGTCCCAGGCCAGGGTGGGCTCCAGCTCGACCTCGAACTCGTCCTCCGCGTCGCCGCACAGGGCGAGGGCGTAGACCGACTCCAGGCCGTACTCGACGAGCTTGACGTCGGGCCGGATCTGCTCGACCGGGATCTCCAGGTAGAAGGCCACCCGCTCGGTGAGCCAGGCGCGCAGCTCGGTGAGGTCGTGGGTCTGCTCGATGGACGTGGTCATGGTGGTAACTCCTCGGGAGGGTCGGAAATCGTGGGGGTGGTGACGGGGTGCCGGTCAGTCCAGCGAGGCGGCGAACTCGGCCAGCGCGGCGGTGACTTCGGCGGGGCGCTCCTGCTGGGTCCAGTGGCCGCAGCCGGGCAGCAGCACGCTGCGGTGCAGCCGGGGCGCCCAGCGCCGCAGCTCGTCCGCCAGCCGGTCGGGGTCCTGGCCGCGGACCACGAAGTCGTCCGTACCGGCCAGGTAGAGCGCCGGGACCTGGATCGCGGCCTTGTTGAGCGGCGCGGTGAGCTCCCAGTTGCGGTGCAGGTTCCGGTACCAGTTCAGGCCGCCGGTGAAGCCGGTGGCGCCGAGCGCCTCGGCGTAGACGGCGAGGTCCGGCTCGGTCAGCCAACCGGGCAGCCGGTCGGGCTCCGGGTACAGGTCGAGGAAGCCGCCGCCGTCCGGGACGACCGGGTCGAAGGGCGGCGCGCCGCCGCTGGTGCCGGCCAGCAGCCGGCGCAGTGCGGCGGGCACGTCGCGTTCCAGCTCCCGCTCGGCCGCGCCGGGTTCCTGGAAGTACAGCATGTAGAAGCGTTCGCCCATGGCGCGCCGCATCGCGGGCAGCGGCGGCAGGCCGGCCCGCGGCCGGTAGGGGATGCTCAGCCCGGCCACGCCGCGGACCAGGTCCGGGCGCATCAGCGCGGTGTGCCAGGCGACCTGGGCGCCCCAGTCGTGCCCGGCCACCACGGCCCGGTCCGCGCCGAGCGCGCCGATCAGCGCGACGACGTCGCCGACCAGGTGGTGGATGGTGTACTGGTCGGCCTCGGCGGGGCACTCGCTGAGGCCGTAGCCGCGCATGTCGGGGGCGACCACCCGGTAGCCGGCCTCGGCCAGCCCGGTGAGCTGGTGGCGCCAGGAGTACCAGAGTTCGGGGAAGCCGTGCACCAGCACGATCAGCGGCCCCTCGCCGGCCTCGGCGACGTGCATCCGCCGGCCGGCCACCCGCAGGGTCCGGTGGACGATCTCAGCCAACGCGCCGCCCTCCCCCGCCGGTGGCGAAGCCGAACATCCGGTCCATCGCGGCCGCGTCCACCAGGGTGAGGCGCGCGACGGCGGCGTCCGGGTCGGCCAGAACCGCGTCGACGGCCCGGACGAAGTAGCCGGCGAACCGCTCGACGGTGGCCTCGTCGAACAGGTCGACGTCGTAGCGGAAGTCGACGGCCAGCGAGTCCACGCTCTGCCGCACATTCACCGCGAGGTCCAACTGGCCTTCGGCCTGGGGGAGTTCGAACGGCGCGATGCGCAGTCCGGCGAACTCGGCCGGTGCGCCGTCGGCGGCGTCCAGGAGCAGCCTCAGCAGCGGGTCGGGGCTGCTGGTGCCGATCATGTTGAAGGTGATCCGGCAGAGCGCGGAGCCGGCGCCGGTCCGCGGCCGGTTGACCGTCCGGGTGAGCAGCTCGAACGGGTAACCGACCCGGCCGAGGCCCGCCTTGACCTGCGCGTCGGCGGCCCGGGCCGCGTCGCGGAAGCTCGCCCCCGGCGCCAGGTCGGCCCGGAACAGCAGGGTGTTGATGAAGTTCCCGACCACCTCGCGGGTCGCCGGGCTCAGCCGGGTGGTGGTCGGCGCGCCGACCAGGAAGGCGTTCTGCCGGGTGTAGCGGTGCAGCAGCCCCTGGAGGATCCCGAGCAGGAGGGAGAACAGCGAGACTCCGTCGGCCAGCGCCAGCTCGCGCAGCCCGGCCACCCGCGGGCCGCTCAGGTCCAGGTGGTGGGTGCTGCCGCGGTAGCCCGGACTCGTCGGCCGGGGGCGGTCGGTGGGGATCTCGGCCGGGATCGCCCCGGCGCAGAAATCGTGCCAGTACTGCTCCATCCGGGCGCCGCGCGGCGAGCCGAGCAGGTCGCGCTCCCGGGCCGTGTAGTCGTCGTAGTCCGCGGTGAGGGGTGCGAGGTCGGGCTCCCGGCCGTCGACCAGCCGCCGGTAGCTCTGCAGCAGGTCGCGCAGGATCAGCCAGTTGGAGGTGGCGTCGGTGCCGATGTGGTGGCCGGCCATCAGCAGGACGGCGTCCTCGGCGCCGCGGCGCAGCAGGACGAAGCGGAACGCGCCGTCGCGCTCCAGCCGGAACGGCTCGCGCAGCGCGTCCCGCACCGCGGTGCGGAAGCGCTCGTCGGTCAGCCCCGGCAGCTCGCGCAGTTCCAGGCCCAGCGGGTGCCGGTCGGCGACGGTGCGGGCGGCCTGGCCGTCGTGCTCGGCGAAGAGCGAGCGGAGCATGTCGTGCCGCTCGGCGGTCGCCTCGATCGCCCGCTCCAGGGCGGGCAGGTCGACGGCGGAGCGGACGGTGAGGGCCACCCCGGTGTTGTAGACCGCGGCGTCCGGCGCCAGCCGGTAGAGGAACCAGAGCGACTGCTGCGCGTGGGAGAGGGGGTGCAGGCTGGACATCGACGTCCTTCGTTGCGGTGGGTGGGCGGGTCAGTGGCCGATGAACCGCGGGGGTTCCCCGGCGAGGTGTGCCCGCAGGCCCTCCCGCTGGTCGGCGGTGGCGAACAGGGCGGCGAACCGGTGCCGTTCGAGGTCCAGTCCCTCGGCCAGCGGCCGGCCGAGGCCCTCGTCGACGGCCCGCTTGGCGGCGCCCAGGGCGGCTGTCGGCCCGTCGGCGAACCGCTCCGCCAGCCGCTGGGCCGAGGCGTGCACCTCGGCGTCCGGGACGACCTCGTCGACCAGGCCGAGCTCCAGCGCCTCGGCCGCGTCCAGCTGCCGTCCGGTCATGATCAGCCGCTTGGCCCGTGCCGGGCCGATCAGCCGGGGCAGCCGCTGGGTGCCGCCGGTGCCGGGGATGATCCCCAACCGGATCTCCGGCAGGCCGAGCACGGCCCCGGACCCGGCCACCCGGAAGTCGGCGCAGAGCGCGAGTTCGAGCCCGCCGCCCAGGGCGAAGCCCACGATCGCGGCCACCACCGGCTTGGGGATCGCGGCGATCGCGGCGAACCCGGCGTGCAGCCGGGCGGTGTACGCGTCCACCTCGGCGGGGGTGCGCTCGGCCATCGCCGCGAGGTCCGCGCCGGAGCCGAAGACGCGCCGGCCCCCGGTGAGGATCACGGCCCGGACGGCCGGGTCCGATCCGACCCGCTCGGCGGCCTCGGCCAGCTCCGCGGGCAGCACCGGGTCGGCGCCGCTGATGGTCGGGCGCAGCAGCCGGACGGTCGCGACCGGCCCGGCCTCCTCGACCCGTACGTACTTTCCCATGCTCTCTTCCTGTCACTGGGCGTCGTCGGCGGCTCCCGCCGGGAGCCACCGGTCCGCGTGCGCGAGGTGCCGGCCGGTCAGGCGAGGTGCCGGCCGATGAGGTCGAATCCGGCGCCGCTCTCGTAGCGGTCGAGCAGCTCGCGGAAGACCGCCGGACGGACGGCCTCCGCCCCGGGCACCGGCGGGCAGCCGAGCCGGGCGGTGAGCCGGGCCAGCGCCGTGACGACCCACTCGGGCCGGTGCGCGTACGCGCCCGGGTGGTCCGGGTTGTTCAGCCACACGCCCAGGCAGCAGGCGGCGGCCAGCAGCACCGCGTAGCGGTGGGTGAGTTCGAAGCTCACCGGGCCGGCCAGCGGGGTGCGGTCCCGGGGCGCGAGCTCCTGGCAGGCCTGCTTGAGCGCGGTCAGCTCGTCCACCAGCTGGGCGGTGAGCCGGCCCAGGACCGGTTCGTCGCGCACCCGGGCGGCCGCGTCCACCAGGCTCCCCAGCAGCGGGTCGTACCGCCCGGCGGTGGTGCTCAGCCGGTCGAAGTCCAGCTCGGGCAGGTCCCCCGCCAGGTGGAAGACGCCGGCCGGGGCCGGTTCGCCGACCAGCCAGGCGGCGCGGGCCAGCCGGGGCAGCTGCGGGATGACGGTGGCCTGGCAGACCGTGCCGCCGGCGTGCACCAGCGAGGCGACCGGCAGGTCCCGGGCGTGCTTCTGGAACACCGCGTGCGGCCCCTCGCGCAGGAACGAGCGGGCGCCCAGCACCTGGCCCAGGGCGTCGACGGTGTCCTTGAAGAGCAGCGGCACCAGGTACTTGACGGCCGCCGCGTAGACGCTGGTCTGCCCGGGCAGCAGGTGCAGCGCGCGGCAGACCGTGGTGGCGAAGGCGTCGGCCGCCTGGAGGTCCACGAAGGCGTCGGTGAGCACCGAGCGGGCGTGCGGCAGGTCGGCCACCGTGCGGTGGTACAGCCGCCGGCCGAGCGCGAAGCCGGTGACCGTGCGCAGCTGCTGGTCCACCGCGCCGAGCGCGGCGGCGGGCAGCACCGCCCGGGTGACCTGGAAGGACCGCAGGATGGTCTCCATGGCCGCGCCGACCTCGCCGGCCACCGCGGTCACCGGCACCGGGCAGTGGTCGAACTGCAGCCCGCCCAGGTACATCGCGCGCACCCCGACGGTGCGGTAGCGCGGCAGGAAGCGCAGCCGGTCGCGCGGCGCGGTGGCCATGTCGACCAGCACCATCGAGTGGCTGCGGCTGCCGGGCTCCGGGCTGGTGCGGGCCAGCACGGTGACGGCCTCGGCACGGGCCAGGTTGTTGATGATCTCCTTGCGGCCGTCGAGGACGAGGTGGTCCTGCCGCAGGGTGCCGCGGAAGGCGGTGTTCGAGACGTCGTTGCCGGTGGACATGTCGGTGTAGGCGGCGGCGATCCGGCCGTTGCGGCACAGGACGTCCGCGAGCCACCGCTGCTGCTGGTCACCGCCCTGGGCCCACACGTTGACCGCGCCGACCAGGTTGCTGGCGCCGTGGCCGAGGCCGAGCGCGGCGTCGCGGCGGAACAGCGGGCGCAGCACCCGGGCCAGCCGGTCGGCCCGGTCGAGCCGGCCGCCGAGCCGCCGCGGCACGAACTCGGCGCCGAGCCCGTAGGCGTCCAGGACGCGCTCGCCGGCCGGGAGCAGGTCGCCGCGCTCGTCGGCGGCCACGAAGGCGGCGAAGCCCAGCGGGTTGTCCTGGTACTCGGGGTCGCCGAACAGGGCCTCCAGCGGTGCCGGGTTGCCGAGGTCGGCGTAGCAGTCGGGGGTGGTGGCCGTGGTCATCGGCTGCTTCCCTTCACCAGGGGGTAGGACAGCAGGGACGGGAGGAGGCCGCTGCGTTGCTGCTCCTCCAGGAAGGGCACCAGGCGCTCCAGCAGGTCGTCGCCGGCCACCGGGCGCCGCGGGCCGTGGCCGAGCCGGCTCAGCACCCGGGCCAGCGCCGCCTCCAGCCAGAGCCCGTCGGCCCACAGGCCGCCCTGGTGCTCGGGTGCCTCGTGGTTGCGCAGCCAGAGCTGGACGGCGGCCGCGGCCGCGTACAGCAGGGCGTACCGCTCGGCCAGGTCGAAGGCCGCGCGCGGCGCCTCGACCGGGACCGGCCGGTGGGCGGCCAGTTCGACCGCCAGGCCGTCGACCGCGGCCAGCAGTGCCTCGGCCCGCCGGCCGAGCGAGGCCGGGACGGCGCCGGGCGCGGCCCGCCGGCCGAGCTCGGCCACCGCGGCGGGCAGCGCCTGCAGCACGCTGGAGCCGCCGCGCGGGAGCAGGCTGAGCCGCTCGCGGTCGAACGGGGCCAGCGGCGCGGCCAGGTCGGTGGCCGCGGCCAGCCCTGCCCCGTCCACCGTCCGCTTGCGCAACCGGCGGGCCAGCAGGGGGAAGTGGTTGATCAGCGCGTGCAGGTTGACCAGCGCGTTGCCGTCGAAGATGCCGACGATCCGGTGGTCGCGCTGGACCTTCTGGAAGCGGCCGTGCTGGTAGGTCTCGCCGACCAGCAGCGAGCGCGAGCCGAGCACGGTGCCGAGCCGGTCGATCACCTGGTCGACCAGGGTCGGTACCAGGTACTTGGTGACGGCCGAGGAGACGGCCAGCTCGCCGGGCAGCGCGTGGACGCTGCGGACGGCGACCGTGCTCACCGCCTCGGCGAGCAGCACGTCCGCGTACGACTGCGCCAGCAGCCTGCGGGTCTGCGGGAGTTCGGCCAGCAGCCGGCCGTAGGCCCGCCGCTCCAGGGCGTATCCGGCGGCCAGCGTGAGCGCGTTGTCGGCGGCGCCGAGCGACAGCGCGGCGCACATCGTGCGGGTCAGCTGGAGGCTCTTGAGGACGATCTCGGCGCCGTCCCCCTCGCCGCCGACCAGCGCGTCGGCCGGCACCCGGGCGTCGGTGAAGGCCACCCCGCTGATGTCGGCGCCGCGGATGCCGTGCAGCTTCACGGCCGGCAGCGGCCGGTAGCCGGGCGGCGCGACGGCGGACTTGTCGATCATCAGCAGGCTGAAGCCGCGCGCGTCGCCGGCCTCGCCGGTACGGGCCAGCAGGCAGACCGCCCGGCCGCGGTTGGCGTTGTTGATGAGCCACTTCTCGCCGCTCACCCGGTAACCGTCCCCGGTCGGCACGGCGACGACCTCACCGGCCAGCAGGTCGCTGCCGTGGTCGCGCTCGGTCAGCCCCCAGGAGACCACCGTCCCGTCGAGCACCTGGGCGGCCAGCCGCTCGGCCTGCTCCCGGCTGCCGCCCACCCAGACCGACACCGCGCCGAGGAAGGTCTTGCCGTGCGCGATGGCGACGGTGAGGTCCCGGCGGGCGACCGCGCGCATCAGCTGCAGGACGTGCTCGTAACTCTCCAGCGCCCCGCCGTACTCGGCCGGGACGTAGTGCCGGGGCAGCCCCAGCAGGTCCAGCTCCCGGCAGATCTCGACCGGGAACTCCTCCCGGTCGTCCAGCGCGCCGCAGCGCGCGTAGGAGAACAGCCGTCCGCCGTCCTCGGGGTCGCCGAGGGCGCGGTCCAGCTCGCCGGCGATCCGGCGGGAGGGGTGGGTGGCGGCGTGGGTCATCGCGCACCGGCCGCGCTGCGGTAGCGGGCGGCGGTGGCCGGGTCGAGGTCCTCGACCACCGGCTCCAGCGCTCCGGTCATGAACAGCTCGCGCATGAGCGAGCGCTGCACCTTGCCGCTGGTGGTCTTGCGGACCTGGCCGGGCCGCAGCAGCACCAGGTTGGGGATCCGCACGCCGACCCGCTCGGCGAGCCGGCCGCGCAGCTGCCGGGCGAACTCGGCCAGCTCCTCGGGGGCGCCGGGGCGGCGGCGGACCTCGTGCATCACCACGATCTGCTCACCGGTGCCCGGCACCGTGCAGACGCTGCCGCTGAGCCCGTTGAACGCCTCGTCCAGTTCGGCGAGTTCGCGCTCGATGTCGTGCGGGTAGAGGTTGCGGCCGTTGACGATCAGGACTTCCTTGATCCGCCCGGTGACGTACAGCCGGCCCTCGTGCAGGGCGCCGGTGTCGCCGGTGCGCAGGTAGCCCGCCGCGCCCTCCGCCGTGACGGCGCGGAAGGTCGTCGCGGTGGCCTCGGGGTTGCGCCAGTAGCCGGCGGCCACGCTGTCGCCGCGGACCCAGATCTCACCGATCCCGCCGTCCGGGAGGGTGGCGGCGGTGGCCGGGTCGACGATCCGCACGTCGAGGTCGTGGACGGTGCCGCTGCTCACCAGCAGCGGGCCGTCGCCGCCCGGGGCGACCGGACGCAGCTCGTTGGCGGCGAGCGCCTCGGCGTCGACGGCCGTCAGGGCCGGGGTCTCGCCGCGCGGCGTGCCGGAGACCAGCAGGGTGGTCTCGGCCATGCCGTAGCAGGGGTTGAACTGGTCGAGCCGGAAGCCCGCCGGGGCGAACCGCTCGACGAACCGGCGCAGGGTGGCGGCGCTGACCGGCTCCGCGCCGTTGCCCGCGCTGACCAGGCTGCCCAGGTCCAGTCCGGCCAGCTGGGTGTCGGTCACCCGGCGGGCGCACAGGTCGTAGGCGAAGTTCGGGGCCGACGTGTGGGTGGCGCGCCGGCTGCTGATCAGCTCCAGCCACAGGTGCGGGCGGCGCAGGAAGGCCATCGGGGCGAGCTGGTAGCCGAGGGCGCCGACGTACAGCGGTGCGATCAGGGCGCCGATCAGGCCCATGTCGTGGTGCTGGGGCAGCCAGCAGGCGCCGCGGCTGTCGTACTCCAGCGCGAAGGCCCGCGCGATCAGGCCGATGTTGTGGCGCAGCGAGCGCTGGGTGACCATCACGCCCTTGGGCGCGCTGGTCGAGCCCGACGTGTACTGGATGAACACCAGGTCGTCGTCGGCGGTCGGCGGCACCTGCCAGTCGGGGGCGGGCGCCAGGTCCAGCAGGTCGGTGGCCACGCAGGGCAGCTCGGTGGCACCGGCCTGATCCAGCATGGCGACGGCCGTGCCGTGGTTGGCCGAGTCGGTCAGCACCAGGCGGATGTCGGCGTCCCGCACGATGCCGTCGACGCGGGAGCTGTGGCCGCGCTGGGTGCTGGGCTGGGGCGCCGGAACGGCCACCACGCCCGCGTACAGGCAGCCGGCCAGGGCGGTCACGAACTCGGGTCCGGCCCCGTACAGCAGCATCACGCGCTCGCCGACGGCGCACCGCTCGCGCAGCCAGGAGGCGACCGAGCGGGCCGCGCGGTCGAGGTCACCGAAGCTCAGCGGCTGCTCCGACCAGCCGTCGGAGGCGGCCTCGACGAAGACCAGGGCGGTGCGGTCGGGGGTTTCGCGGCCGTGCCGCTCCAGTCGGGTCACCAGGTGATCGGCCATCAGCACGGCCTCTTTTCGGTCAGGGGTGGACGGTGGCGGGGCGGGACGCCGGCGCCCGCGGGGACGGCGACGGGCGGGCGCGGCGCGGGCGGGGCGGGGCGGGGCGGGGTTCAGGCGCGACCGGTGCCGAGCACCTGGCGCAGCCGCAGGTCGGACTGCAGGTGCCCGGCGATGTGGGCGAGCAGCTGCTTCTCCTGGGCCTGGAGGTAGAAGTGGTCGCCGGGGAAGATCCGCAGCTCGAAGCCGGCGCTGGTGGTGTCCGACCAGGCGGCGACGTTGTCGGGCGCGCACTCGGCGTCCCGGGCCCCCACGTAGGCGACGACCGGCACCCGGTGGCGTCCGGCCGCGGGGTCGGGCCGGTAGGCGGCCGACAGCCGGTAGTCGGCCCGGATGCTGGGGAGCACCAGCTCCAGGAGGCCCGGGTCCATGTCGGCCAGCGAGCTGTGGCCGAGCTGGCGCAGCTCGGCCAGGAAGTCGGCGTCGTCCGCGGCCGCCGACTCCTCGCGCTCACGGCGGTGCGGGGCCTCGGAGCCCGAGACGAACAGCCGCACCGGGCGCACGCCGTGCTCGGCGCCGAGCCGCAGCGTCACCTCGTGCGCGACCACGGAGCCCATGCTGTGGCCGAACAGGGCCAGCGGCACTCCGTCGGCGGCCAGGACGGCCAGGGCGGCGGCGATCTCGTCCGCCATCGCGTGGACGGAGGGCGCGTAGGGGTCGCCGAGGCGGTCCTGCCGCCCCGGGTAGCAGGCCGACAGCACCTCGATGTCCTCGGGCAGTTCGCGGGCCCAGGACCAGTAGGCGGTGGGTGCTCCGCCGGCGTGCGGGAAGCAGACCAGCCGCAGCCGCGGGGCCGGAGCCGTGTGGTAGGTGCGGAACCACAGCGCCACGGAGTCGGTCATGAGCGTCCTTCGGGGGAGGGGTGCGGCCATGGAGATGCCGATCTATCAGCACCGCCACGGTGCCGCCCGCTCCTATACCGCGCCCATATCGGGCGGTCGGCCGCGCAGGTCCGCCGCCCCCGCCCGGTCCGCTACAGCAGCGCGTAGAGGGCCGAGGCGTCGTCGTGCGCCTTGCCGCGGGGCCACCGCTCGCAGGCCGCGTCCGACCGCTCGACCGCCCGCACCTGGGCGATCAGCTCGCCCGGCCCCGACTCGGCGAGCAGTCGCAGGGCGTCCGCCCAGCTGCCCAGTCCGAAGCGCTCGGTGTAGCGCGAGGCGCCGTCGCTCAGCGCGGCCACCGCGTGCAGCCGCTCCAGCTCGACGAAGCCGGTCTCGGCGTGCTGCGCGGCCTTGGGGCTGGCGGCGGCGATCCACGGGCCGGTGCCGGAGTTCCGGGCGGCCCGGACGGCCAGCGCGTACTCCAGGTGCAGCGCGGCGCGCTCGGTGGAGCCGGGCACCGTCGACCAGACCTGGCGGCGCACCTCCTCACCGGCGGGGAAGCGCTGGTTGTCGCCGATCACCTTGAGCGGTCCGTCCTTGTACTGCAGCACCAGCAGCGAGTCCCCGAGCACCAGGTACTCCAGCGCACTGCCGTGCCGCCGGGCGGCGACCACCATGGCGGCGGGCGTGTTGGGGTGGGCGAGGTCGCAGCGGCCCCCGTGCAGCGCCGCCGTCTCCACGATGGCGTCGGCCAGGCACTCGGCGATCGAGCGGTCCGCCCGGTCGGTCAGCCGGGCCAGCAGGTGCACCCCCAACCGCCGTACGTACCAGGGGGTGCCGTGCCGGCACCCCGACTCCAGCCCGGTCGGCGAGCTCGCGCCGTCGAGCAGTACGAGCGCCTCCGGCGAGGCCGCCGCGAAGTCCTCGCTCTCGCGGTCCGGCCGCCGTGCTTCCCCTGCCAGCTGTACCTGCATCCCGACAGTGTGGACGCCGGGTGGGGCGCGCGCCCAGACCCGTGCACGCGGTGCGCGCCGCTGGCGCCGGACCGTCCGGTGGCAGCGGGGGCAATTCGGCCATACCGTCGGATATCGAGTGGACAATTCGGCCAATCAGGGCCTGTCAGGTTTCACGGTCTCCTTCGAGGGGCCGGGCCGCACGGGACTGACGAGGACGAGGAGCGACGGATGTTCTGGCAGTTCATCGTGCTGGTGGCCGCGTCGATCGGCTTTCCGACGGCGGCCCTGCTGTTCCTGATCGGCGGCCCCCGCTTCCCCGACGAGCAGCGCGACAGGCGCTGACCCCGCTCGCCGCGCCGCTCAGCGGGCCGGGCCGCCCAGGGCCCGCTCCAGCGGCGCGGCCAGGGCCAGCAGCGACTCGTCCGCACCGGCCGCGCCGACCACCTGGAGCCCGAGCGGCAGGCCGTCCGCGCTCACCCCGGCGGGCAGGCTGACGGCGGGCAGCCCGGCGTAGCTCCACGGCAGGGACATCACCGCGTCCCCGGTGCTGCCCAGCCCGGACGGAGCCGGCCCGGTGGCGGAGGGCGCGACCACCAGGTCCACCCCCGCGGCCGCCCAGGCCTCGGCGAGCCGGGCGCGGACGTGCTCGCGGACGCCGAGCGCCGTCTCGTGGTCCTCCGGCCGGACGGCCTGGCCGTGCCGGATGCCGGCCGCCGTCTCCGGCCGGTAGAGGCCGCCGAACCGGGCGAACCAGTCGGCGTGGCCGCGGGCCTGCTCGAAGCGGTTGATCGTCCGCACCTGCCGCACCAGCCACGCGAAGTCGGGCAGCAGTTCGATCTCGCGCACCGTCGACCCCGCGGCGGCCAGCCGGTCCAGCTGCGCCCGGAAGGCCGCCAGCGCCGCCGGTCCGGCCTGCTCCAGGTACGGCCCGGCGGGCACCCCGAGGACGGGCGGCCCGTCGCCGGGCGGACCGCCCTGCCGCTCGCCCCGCCAGTCGTCGCAGAGCAGCGGCGCCGCCA
Organism: Kitasatospora sp. NPDC001603; assembly: GCF_040298365.1. Lineage (NCBI taxonomy): Bacteria > Bacillati > Actinomycetota > Actinomycetes > Kitasatosporales > Streptomycetaceae > Kitasatospora > Kitasatospora sp. NPDC001603. The sequence goes on along the minus strand of NZ_JBEPAA010000088.1, from coordinate 9,285 downwards.
GCGCCGCCCCGGCGAGGTCGGCGGTGAACAGGCCGACGGTGTCGAAGCTCGGCGCGTTGGGGATCACCCCGTCGAGCGGGATCCGCCCGTACGTCGGCCGGAAGCCCACCACTCCGCAGTAGGCGGCGGGCCGGACCACCGAGCCGATCGTCTGGGTGCCGATCGCCAGCGGCACCAGCCCGGCCGCGACCGCCGCCGCCGAGCCGCTGCTGGAGCCGCCCGGCGTGTGCCCGGGGTGGTGCGGGTTCCGGGTCGGGCCCGGAGCGCTGCCGGCGAACTCGGCGGTCACCGTCTTGCCCGCCACCAGCGCGCCCGCGGCCCGCAGCCGGTCCACCACGGCGGCCTGCGGACCGGCCAGCACGCCCGGCGGCAGCGCCGATCCGGCGTGCGTGGGCAGGCCGTCGACGTGGACGATGTCCTTGATCCCGACCGCCACCCCGTACAGCGGCGGGGCGGTGGCCGGATCGGGGTGGCGCGCGGCCAGCGCGCGGGCCTCGGCGTGCAGCCGCTCCGGCCGGCCGGCCTCGGGCACGAAGGTGTGCAGCAGCGGGTCCAGCCGCTCGATCCGGCCGCAGAGCCGGTCGACCCGCCCGGCGAGGTCGGCGTCACCGCCGCGCGACCGCGCGACCTCGTCGGCCAGCGGCCGCGGACGGACCAGGGACTTCTCCATGCCGACCACGCTAGGGCCCGCCCGGCGGTTCGCGCCGCATCAGCGCGCGGCCGGAGCCGCCGGACGCGCCACGGGCGGCCGCCGCCTGGCTACGGGTGTTCGGTCGCCAGGTACGGGGTCTCGCGCAGGAAGTACGCGCCGCAGGTGTGGCAGCAGAGTTCGGGCGTCTTGCCCCAGTCCGCCGGATCCCGCAGCTGTGCCCCCTCGTCCAGCTCCCGGCCGCACATGGCGACGGCTTCGGAGCCGCGGACCATGTGCCAGAGCCTCACCCCGGCGGACGGACCGCCGTCACCGTACTCGGCGCGCATCTGGTGCATCATTCCCCCATCGTCCGGCGGCCCTCCGGCCCCGGCAACCGGGGGCCGACGGCGCCGCCCGCCCCGGCCGTACGCGGTCAGACCAGGCTGCCGTGCAGCCGCAGCCGGGCGATGCCACCGTCGGGGAAGACGTCGAGCCGGACGTGGGTGGCGGGCCGGGGCGCGTCCAGCACCAGACGGTGGACGGCGTCGGGCTGGAGCCGGGTGCGGGGCACCAGCTCGAACCACTCCTGCGGGTCGGCGGCCCGCTCGTCCCGTCCGTAGAGCGCGGCCCAGCCGGCCGCGTTGCCGACGTAGTAGCCGGTGTCGATCTCCACCGCGCGAATCGCGCCGCGCCCGGCGAGGCGCAGCAGGACCCAGTCGTGGCCGGCGTCCCGGCGCCGGCGGTTCTCCCAGCCGTCGCCCATCGCCCGGGACCGGCCGGGCAGCGCGAGGTTGGCCGGGGGCGAGAAGAAGCGGTCGGAGGCGTCCTCGACCGCGCCGCCGTGCTCGATCGCGGCCAGGTCGAAGGTGCCGAGCGCGGCCAGCCAGGCGGTGTCCGGCCGGGCCTCGCCGTGCACCCGCAGCCGGGCGATGCCGCCGTCGGGGTACTGGCTGAGCCGCAGGTGGGTGAAGCGGCGGCCGTCCTCGACGGCGAAGCCGTTGGCGGCGTGGCCGCGCACCGGCGAGGCGGGCACCAGCGGGTGCCAGACGGTGGAGTCGGCGAGCAGTTCCTCCGGGCCCGGGGTGCCGGGGAGTTCGGCGCCCTCCAGGGCGATCCGCTGCGGGTAGTTGCCGCGGAAGTGCGCGGTGTCGACGATCACGCCGTGCACGACCCCCGGCACTCCCAGGCGGATCAGCGCCCAATCGTGGTCCTCGGCGGTCGGGTGCGGACGGTCGGTGCCGGCGCCGCGGCGGCGGCGGGTCTCCCAGCCGTCCATGAGCTGGCCCTTGTTGCCGAAGGTGTGCGGGCGGAACTCGGCGGGCTCGGGCAGCAGCAGGTTCTCCCGCTCGGCGAACAGCTCGTCGTTGGCGGCGATCACGGCGCCGCCGAGCCGGCGGTCGGCCAGGTCGGTGAGGGCGGTGAAGGCGAAGCTGCCGGAGCGGTAGTCGGCGTAGGGGTTGCCGCCCGCGTAGGGCAGCGCGTCGGCGATCTCGGTGGCGGCGGTCTCGGTGGCGGTCGCGTCGGTGGTCATGCCTCCACGGTCACCCCCGCGCACCCGTCAGGTCCATCACAAAGATCTGACCAGAACGTTCAGCCGGACTGAACGTCCCGGGCGGCCTCGGCCAAGGCCGCGAGCACCCGGCACAGCGGCGGCGTCCCCTCCGTCCCCGCGCGGACCGCGGCGACCACCCGGCGGGTCGGCAGGTCGGCGGGCAGCGCCCGGACCACCGCCCCGCCGACCCGCCCCGCCGAGGCCAGCCGGGGCACCAGCGCCACCCCGAGCCCGGCCGCGACCATCGCCAGGATCGCCGACCAGTCCGCGGCGGTGTGCGCGCGCTCGGGCACGAACCCGGCGTCCGCGCACGCCGTCAGGGTGATCTCCCGCCAGGGGCCGGCGGCGCCGTAGATCCACGGCTCGTCGGCGAGGTCCGCGAGCCGCAGGCCCGGGGCGTCGGCCCGCGGGTGCCCGGGCGGCAGCGCCACGTCCAGCGGGTCGCTGAGCAGGACGGACTCGACGAAGCGGGGATCGCCGCCGGCCGGCCGCACCGCGAGCGAGAGCGCCAGGTCCACGTCCCCCGCCGCCAGCAGCCCATAGGCCCCGGCCGCCTCCGTCTCCACCACCCGCACCGCCAGCCGCGGCGCGTCCGCCCGCAGCCGGGCGATCGCCGGGACGAGCAGCCCGCCGATCGCGGTGGCGAAGGCGCCCACCCGCACCTCGCCCGCCTCGCCGTGCAGGTACCCCGCCAGCTCCGCCTCGGCCCGCTCCAACTGCCCGAACACCACCTCGGCGTGGCGCAGCACCAGCCGCGCCGCACTGGTCAGCCGGACCCGCCGCCCGTACGGCTCCAGCATCGGCGCGCCCACCTGCCTGGCCAGCGCCGACACCTGCTGCGAGACCGCCGACGGCGAGAGCCGCAGCCGCTCCGCCGCGGCCGTCACCGTCCCGCACTCACCGACCGCCCACAGCACCCGCAGCCGCCGCAGATCCCACTCACCCACCGCACCCATCGCGCCAGCGTAGTTCCGCGCTGCGCGCGGTGTCCGCCGTGGTCAGCAGGCGCGCAGGAGGGCGTCGTCCTGCCATTTGAGGACCTTGTCGAAGCTGACGATCGCGCCGCGCAGGGGGTGGTTGCGGAGCTGGACGTGGTCGGTCAGGGCGTGGATCAGGAAGAGGCCGCGGCCGGACTCGGCGGTGAGGTCGGGGAGGGTGTCCAGGTCGACCGGGCGCAGGGTGGGGGCGGGGGCCCCGGCGTGACAGGGGGGCAGCACGTGGGTGTCGTAGGGGCGGTCGTCGCGGCGGGGGCGGCGGGTGGTCAGGACCGGGCCGGGGACGCTGGCGCGGCCGCGCCGGGGGCGGCGGGCGCCGCGGCCGGTCGCGGCCGGGCGGGGCGGCGGGGCGGCCGGCCGGCGCGGCGGGAACGGGGCGGGGGCGGCGGGCGCGGCGAGGCCGGGGCCGGAGTCCGTGACCTCGATCCGCAGGAGGTCCCCGCTGATCGACGCGGTGACCTGGAAGCCGTCGTCCGACCGGCCGCAGGCGCCGTGCTCCACGGCGTTGGCGCAGGCCTCGCTGAGGGCGACCCCGAGGTCGTCGGCGATCTGCGGGTCGACGCCCGCCGTCGCCATGGCACCGAGCAGGATGCGCCGGGCCAGCGGAACGCTGGCCGGGTCGCGCTTGAGGTGCAGAGTCCACCAGATGTCCACGGGAGGTCCCTCCTGGCTGCGGCTCCACATACAACTAGGTATCTCCGGGCGATCATGCGGTGAACCGTGCAGGGGGTCGGCTACCGCCCGTTCGGCGGATGGACTGGGGCCGGGGTGTGTGCCGAGCGGCGCACACCGGGGGCCGCACGCCGGGCCGAACGGGGCATTCGTAGGGATTTCCCACCCTGCCCTCGGCGGCGCGGGGGGCGATGAGATGATGGCCCGGCCATGACTGCCCTCGCCGCCGCCCCGCACCCGGGCGCCCCCGCACCGGACGCGCCGGTGGGGGCCGCCGCCTGGGACCTGCGGCTTGCGCGGGCCGTCCCGTTCGCCCTGGTCTGCGCGCTGATCGCGGCCGCCGGGCACGCCCTGGCCGGCGGCGGGAACGTGGCCCTGCCCGCGCTCGCGACCGGCTTCGCGGCCGTCCTGGTGCTCGCGGTGGCCTTCGGCGGGCGGGAGCGCTCGCTCGGTGCCATCGCCGGTGCGCTCGGGGCGGGCCAGCTCGGGCTGCACTGCCTGTTCCACGCCTTCGGCGGGCACGCCACCGCGGCGGCCGGCGCGATGGCCGGTATGCACCACGGCGGCTCCGGCCCGCTGACGCTGCCCCAGGTGGCCGGCCGGCTGATCTGCAACGAGGCCAGTCCGGGCACGCTGGCCGGCCTGCCCGGCAGCCCGTCGGCCGAGCAGCTGGTCGCCGGCGCGGGGCTGGACCCGCGGGCGTTCGCCGTCGCGCCCTGGTGGCAGGACGGCCTGTTCGGGATGACGCCGTCGATGCTCGCGGGCCACCTGGCCGCCGCCCTGGTGGCCGGCTGGTGGCTGCGGCGCGGCGAGGCGGCGCTCTGGCGGCTGGTCAGGATCACCGCCACGGCCGCCCGGGAGCACTGGACCACCCCGCTGCGGACGGCGTTCGCGCTGGCCGCGGCGCTGCTGCGCGGCCTGCTCGGCACGCCCGCCGGTCCCGCCCGCCGCTCCGGCGCGCGGGCCGGGGACAGCCGGCCGCCGGTCCGTGCCGCACTGCGGCACAGCGTGGTGCGGCGCGGCCCCCCGTTCGGGGCCCTCGCGTACTGACCCGCCCCCGACGGAGTGCCGGCAAGGCCCCGTACCGGGTCCGGGTGTACGCGGCGACCGCGCCGTACCCGCCGCACCCCCGCGGCGTGCGGCTCCCACTCGTCCCCACGCCGCGCGGCCCCGCCGAGGCACGGATCACCGTGTCCGGGAGCGGTCCTGCCGCCGAGCCTCCGAACGGAGACCCGAATCATGCGTTCCCTCCCCACCCGCCGTATCGCCGCCGTCGCCCTCACCGCCGCCGCGTCGGTCGTGGCGCTGGCCGGCCCCGCCTTCGCGCACGTGACCGTGAACCCGGGCAACGCCCAGCAGGGCGGCTACACCGCCGTGGACTTCCGGGTGCCGAACGAGAACGACAACGCGTCCACGGTGAAGCTGGAGGTCAACCTCCCGCTGGACCACCCGCTGGCCTCCGTCCGCACCCTGCCGATGCCGGGCTGGACCACGACCGTCGAGAAGTCCAAGCTCGACAAGCCGATCAAGGTGCACGGCAACGACGTCAACGAGGCCGTCTCCAAGATCACCTGGACCGCCGACGCGGGCACCAAGATCGCCCCCGGCCAGTTCCAGGAGTTCCGCGTCTCGATCGGCCCGCTGCCGACCGACACCGACAAGCTGGTCTTCAAGGCGCTGCAGAGCTACGACAACGGCGACGTCGTGCGCTGGATCGACGAGGCCAAGGACGGCCAGCCCGAGCCCGCCAAGCCCGCCCCCGTGCTGGCCCTCGACAAGGCCGCGGCCGGCGGCGAGCACGGCGCGACCGCCGCCCCCACGGCCACCGCCGACGGCCACGGGCACGGCGACGCCACCACCCAGGCCGCCGCCTCCTCGGACAAGGGCAGCGACTCCACCGCCCGCGTCCTCGCCGTGGTCGGCATCGTCGTCGGCCTGGTCGGCGCGGCGTTCGGCGTGCTCGGCCTGCGCCGCAAGAACGGCGGCTCCGCCTCCTGACCCCCGCACCGGCGGGGCCGCGCCCGTACCGCACCCGGGCCCGGGCGCGGCCCCGCCGGTGATCCACCGCGCACGATCGGATCCCCCATGTCCCGCACCCTCCGCACCGCCCGGCTGGCCGGCGCCGCCGCCGTCGCGCTCGCCGCGGCCCTCACCCTGACCGCCTGCGGCTCCGACGGCTCCACCGGGCCCGCCAAGGTCACCCAGCAGAAGGCCGACTCCCCGTACCAGGGCACCGTGCTCGGCAAGCACTTCGACAAGCCCGACCTGCAGCTGACCGACACCGCCGGCCAGCCCTTCGACCTGCGGCAGAAGACCAACGGCCGGAGCACCCTGCTGTTCTTCGGCTACACCAGCTGCCCGGACGTCTGCCCGACCACGATGGGCGACATCGGCGTGGCGATGACCAAGCTCTCCCCCGAGGAGCGCCAGAAGGTCGACATCGTCTTCGTCTCCACCGACCCCCAGCGCGACACCCCGCAGGTGCTGCGCACCTGGCTGGACTCGATGGGCAAGGACTTCATAGGCCTCACCGGGGACCTGGCCAAGGTGAAGGCCGCGGCCAAGTCCCTCGGCATCCTGATCGAGGACCCGGTGGTCAACGCGGACGGCACGGTCACCTCCACCCACGGCGCGCAGGTGCTGGCGTTCCTGCCCTCGGACGACAAGGCGCACGTCCTCTACCTCAGCGGCACCGAGGAGAAGACCTACGAGCACGACCTCCCGCTGCTCGCCCAGGGGGTCGCGGCATGAAGGGCGCCGGCGGGCCGCGCGGGTTCCGGCGGACCGCGCTCGCGGGGGCGGTGCTGGCGACGGCACTGGGCGCCGGCGCCATCCTGGTCGCCTGCGGCGCGGGCGACGGCGAGGCCCGGGCCGACGGTCCGGCCCTGCTGAGCGTCGCCGACTCCTACATCCCGCTGCCCCCGGCGGGCGGGATGGCGGCCGGCTACCTCACCGTGCGCAACGAGGGCGGCGAGGACCAGCTGGTCAAGGTCTCCAGCCCGGCCGCGCAGTCGGTCACCATGCACCGCTCCACCGCCTCCACCATGGAGCAGGTCGAGCGGCTGGACGTCCCCGCGCACGGCGCGTTGGAGCTCTCCCGCGGCGGCAACCACCTCATGATCATGGGATGGCGGAAGGCCCCCGCCCTCGGTGACGAGCTCGAACTCGACCTGACCTTCGCCCGGACCGGCACCGTCTCGGTCAAGGTGCCGGTCCGGGAACTCACCTACCGCCCCGGCCAGCAGTAAGGGATCCAGGAGATGCTGACGGCCGCGTTGCCGAACCCCACCACCCGCCGCCGGATCGTCGGGCTGCTGGGCCTGCTCGGCGCGGTGCTCGCGCTGCTGCTCGCCGGCGCCGGCCCCGCCTCCGCGCACGCCACCCTGCAGTCCACCGACCCCGCGCAGAACTCGGTCGTCGCGACCGCGCCGCAGGCCGTCACGCTGACCTTCAGCGAGTCGGTGTCGCTCTCCGGGGACTCGGTCCGGGTCCTCGACCCGGCCGGCAAGGCGGTCGACGGCGGCAACCCCGCGCACGCGGACGGCAAGGACAACACCGCCCGGGTCGGGTTGAACAGCGGCCTGGCCAACGGCACCTACACGGTGGCCTGGCGCGCGGTCTCCGAGGACTCGCACCCGATCGGCGGGGCGTTCACCTTCTCGATCGGCGCGCCCTCGGACACCTCCGTCTCCACCACCGCGCTGAGCGGCGCCGAGGCCGACGGCGTGGTCGCCGCGCTGTACGGCACCGGCCGGACCGTCGCCTACGGGGCGTTCGCGCTGCTCGTCGGCGCGGCCGCGTTCGTGCTGGCCTGCTGGCCGGCCGGGGCGGCGCAGCGCGCCGTGCAGCGGCTGCTGATGACCGGATGGGTGGCGCTGCTGGTCTCCACCGTCGCGGTGCTGATGCTGCGCGGCCCGTACGAGCGCGGTTCGGGCGTCGGGCAGGCCTTCGACCTGTCGCTGGTGCGCGCCACCCTCGACGAGCGGATCGGCACCGCGCTGGCCGCCCGGCTGCTGCTGCTCGCGGCGAGCGGGGTCTTCCTGTCGTTGCTGGTCGGCCAGCTCGGCCAGCTCGGACAGCCCGCGCCGGCCGCCCGCCCGGAGGAGGCGGACGACGCGCGGGCGAGCGGCGACGCACGGACCGCCGAGGAGGCGGAGGAGGCCGAGCTGCGGCAGCTGGAGCGGCGCGCCGCCGAGCGCCCGCAGCACGAGACCCGGCTGGGCCTCGGGGTGGCCGGACTGGTGCTGGCCATCGCCCTCTCGGCGACCTGGGTGGGCGCCGACCACGCCTCGGTCGGCATCCAGGTCTGGCTGGCACTGCCGCTCGGCATGCTGCACCTGATCGCGATGGCGCTCTGGCTCGGCGGCCTGGCCGCGATGGCGGTCGGGCTGCGGCACGGGATCGGCGCGGCGGCCGCCGAGCGGTTCTCCAAGGTCGCCTTCGGCTCGGTGGCGGTGCTCACCGCCACCGGGATCTACCAGTCCTGGCGCGGCCTCGGCAGCTGGAGCGCGCTGACCGACACCGAGTACGGGCGGCTGCTGCTGGTGAAGACCGGCTGCGTGGTCGCGATGCTCGGCGTCGCCTGGATCTCCCGGGCCTGGCTGGCCCGGCTGCGGGCCGCTCCGGCGGAGGCCGAGGCGGCCCGGCCGGTCGAGGCACCGGAGCCGGTCGCCGTCGCGGCCCACTCCGACGACCCGGTCCGGCAGGCCCAGCTGGACCGCCAGCGGGCCGCCCGGGCGAGCGCCGGCCGCGACCGCGGACTCACCCCGACCCGGGCCGGGCTGCGCCGCTCGGTGCTGATCGAGTCGGTGGCGGCGGTGGCCGTGCTGGTGGTCACCACGATGCTGACCAACTCCCCGCCCGGCCGGGTGGCGAGCGAGATCGCGGCGGCCGGCACCGCCAACGGCGCCACCGCGCCCGCGCCGGGCGTGCCCGCCCCGCAGACGGTGCCCGGCCAGACCATGGAGCTCAAGCTCCCGTACGACACCAAGGGCCGGACGCCGAACGCCAAGGGCACCGCGACCGTCACCCTCAACCCGGCCCGGACCGGGCCCAACGAAGTCCACCTGAGCCTGGACGGGGTGGACGGCAAGCCGGTCGAGGTCCCCGAGGTGGAGCTCGCCTTCACCCTGCCGGACCGCGACCTCGGCCCGCTGCCGGTGCCGCTGACCGCCGAGGGCCCGGGCCGCTGGAGCGGTACCGCGCAGCTCCCGCTGGCCGGGAACTGGGTGGTGTCGGTGCAGGTCCGCTCCTCGGAGATCGACCAGACCACCGAGATCAAGCAGCTGAAGATCGGGTGAGCGCGATGGGCAGCACCACGGACACCGGCCGGCCGCCCGGCGGCGCGGAGCCCGGCCCGCGCGCCGGCGTCACCCGGCGGGCCCTGCTGGGCACCGCCGGGGCCGGGCTGGTGGCCGGTGCGAGCGCGGGCGCGG
>NZ_JBEPAA010000087.1:0-30344 GCF_040298365.1 Kitasatospora sp. NPDC001603 | reverse complement strand
GAGGAAGGTGGGGACGACGTCAAATCATCATGCCCCTTATGTCTTGGGCTGCACACGTGCTACAATGGTCGCCCGCCGCGTCGTCAGCCCGCCGGCCGGCCGGCGGAGCGCCGCAGGTGTTCGGCGAGGGCGAGGAAGACGAAGAAGTTCGGGATCGTGCTCACGGCGGCGTGGGTCAGGGCCCGCCACCGGCCGGCGACCCTGAGCTTGACGAAGCCGTCGAAGACCTTGATCTCCTGGATCTCCTGCCACTGCGCGGACTCGCGGGCCGAGCCGACGGCGTCCACGGTCAGCCAGAGCCGGCCGAACTCCAGTCGCCCGCCCGAGTCCAGGGCGGCGACCGCCCCGGGGAGCTGGGCCCGGGTGACGGCCTGCTGGAGCGCCGGCCCCCACTCCCGCGGATTGCTGAATCTGCCCTTCTCGGCGACCTCGCCCGCCCCGTCCGCCCGGCCGCGCAGCACGACCTTCGCGCCGTCCACGTCGGTGAGCGTGTACTCGTAGGACGTGTAGCCGCCGACGCCGGTGTGCCGGACGGTGTTCTGGAGGACGGACGTGCTCTCGTAGCGGACGGCGTGGACCCGGCCCTTCACCACGGCGGTGAGACCGCGCTCGTGGAGGTCGAGCCGGACGCCCTGGTTCTTCGCCGTCGTGGACCGTTCCTTCCAGATGCCCAGCGGGACCAGCAGCAGCAGTCCGAGCGGGATGACCGCGAGCGCCGCCGCCTCGGTGAGCGAGAGCACCAGCGCCAGCCCCCCGAAGACCACCGCCCCGGTCACCGCGCAGCCGAGCGAACCCGCCTGCGACCGGGTGCCCGGGTAGACCGCCACCCGGTCACCCAGCCGGTTGCGGACCGCCGCCTCGTCGATCAGCGTCAGAAGCTCGCTCCGGCCGTCCGCGAGGCCGTCCTGTCCGGTCATGCGCTGTCCTCTGCCTCGTGGTCGGGGTGTTCGTCGCGTCCGTGGGTTCGCGGTCACCGGTGGGCCCGCCCCGGCGGTGCGGGCCCACCGGTCGGCCGGGGCTCAGCCCGCCCGGTCGAAGGCGGCCTGGAGCCGGGGGACGTAGTCGGCGAGCGCCGGCGCCCAGCAGCCGTAGTTGTGGCCGCCGTCGCAGGTGGGCGACAGGGTCGAGCCGTCGCCGTAGTCGACGTAGCGGTTGGCGATGCCGAGCTGGTTCAGCCGGGTCCGGACGGTGTCGGTGGCGATCGCCGTGAAGTGGTCGATGGGCCCCTGGTCGCCGGTGTAGAGGGTGACGTCGGTGGCGGCCAGCTTGGCCAGGTTGGCGCCCGCGGCCGGGTTGACCTCGTTCCAGACGTGGTCGGCGCCGAAGACCGGGTAGGGCGAGCCGAAGATCGCGTCGCTGTCGACGTAGGGCCCGTAGCCGACGCACTGGCCGCTGCCGGAGGTGCTCACGGCGCACCACGCGCCCGGGAGGTTGAGCTCGGTGGCCAGGACCGTGGCGCGGATCTCGGTCATGCCGAGGTCGATGCCGCCGGACAGCGAGGCGACGTGGCCGAACAGGTCGGGCCGGAACTCGGCGTAGCGCAGCGCGCCGTAGCCGCCCATCGACAGGCCGACGACGGCCCGGTGCGACCGGTCGCCGAGGGTGCGCAGGTTGGCGTCGATGAAGGGGACGACCTGGCTGGTGTGGAAGGTCTGCCAGTTGGCCGCGCCGAGCACGGTGTTCTGCATGACCCAGTCGGCGTACCAGCCCTTGAGGCCGCCGTCCGGGACGACGGTGATCATCGCGTCGGAGTGCAGGGCGGGCGCGGCCGCGACGTCGTCCACGGTGCCGGCCCCGCCGTGCAGGAAGTACGTCACCGGCCAGCGCCGGCCGGGGTCGGCGGCGTAGCCCCGGGGGAGGAGGATCCGGATCTTGTGCGTGCCGGAGAGCTGACCGGTGGTCACGGTCAGCGTGAAGTCGGTGTCCGAGTGCACGACGGGGGCGCCGACCTGGGTCAGGCCGAACCCGTCGGTGAAGGTCGGCGGGGCCGGGTCGGCCGCGTGCGCGGGCACACCGACGAGCAGCGCGGACACGGCCATCGCCGCGGCGACGACGGCCGCCCTGGCGTGCCGGCGCCAGGCGGGCGGGAAGGAGGTCATCGAAGGTCCTCTCGGGGTGGGTGCAGGGTGAGCGGGCCCCGCGGCCGGGCGACGGACGGGGGCGGGGCGCGGTGCTACAGCGCGCAGTAGGCGTCGACCGTCGCCTTGCCGGTGTCCTGCTGGCCCTTCGTCCCGGCGAGCAGGTGGAACTCGTTGTTGGCGCGCGCGACCTGCTTGGCGCCGTCGTCGCTGGTGTACCAGTCGCTGAAGTAGCCCAGTACGGCGCCGTTGTGGCTCCAGGCCCACTGGCCGCACGGCAGCTGCACGTGGATGATGCCCAGGCCGTAGCCCACGGTGCCGTCGGCGGTCACCGGGACGGTGGTCTTGAGCTCGGCCTCCTGCGCGGGTGCCAGGAGCCGGCCGGTGACCAGGGCCCGGGAGAAGGCCGTCAGGTCGTCCAGGGTCGACACGATCGCCCCGGCGGGCCCGAAGGTCTGGACGTCGGAGACGGTGACGTCCCTGATGCCGATGCCGATCACCGGGTACTCGTAGCCGTGCAGGTGGTTGTCGGAGATGGTCGGATCGCTGGTCGGGAAGGTCGTGTCGGCAAGGCCGAGCGGTTCGATGATCCGCTGCCGGATCTCGGCGGCGGCGTCGTTGCCGGTGACGGCCTTGATCACCATGCCGGCCAGGACGTAGTTGGTGTTGGAGTAGCTCCACTGCCGCCCGGAGTGCCGGTGGGCCGGTGCTGGGCGAGGCCGAGGTTCACCAGGGTCTGCGCCGGCCAGGCCTTGGCGGGCTCGGTGTTCAGCGCGTAGGACAGCGCGAACCCGGTGTCCTTGGCGTAGTCGGGCAGGCCGGAGGTGTGGTTCAGCAACTGGCGGATCGTGATCGTGCTGCCGTCGTAGCCGTTCGCGGCGACCGCGCCGGGCAGCCACTTCGCGACGGTGTCGTCGAGGGACAGCCGCTGCTCGCCCTCCAGCTGGAGCAGCACGGTGGCGGTGAACGCCTTGGTGTTGCTGCCGATCCGGAACCTGGCCTTCGGATCGGCGGGCACCCTGGTGGACAGGTCGCCGACGCCCGCGTGCACGTACTGGGTGGTGTCGCCCTGGCGGACCAGGCCGATCACGCCGGGGTATCCGTCGGCGACCCCCTGCTGGGCGCCGGCCTGGAGGAGGCCGGCGGCGGTCGGGGTGTCGGCGTGCGCCGGCCCGGCACCGGCGAGGGCGGCGAGCGCCAGCGCCGCGCCGGCGGCGGTCAGACGTAGGGGTTTCATCGGACTCCTCGGGCTGCTGCGGGTGGTCATGGCGGCGCGCGGTGCTCGCGACCGGTCCGGTCGGCCCGGACCGTCGGCGCGGCGCCGACCTGGTACCCGTGATCCTGCGGGCCGGCCGCCCCGGCGGACAGGCCATCGCACCGGCCACATGTGACCGGCCCCGCTCCGGCCCGCGGATTCCCGCCCCCGGCCTGCGGATTCGCGCGCCCCACCCGGACGGTGCCGGCGGGCCGGGCGCCGGCGGTCACGGCGTACCGGCCGGTGCGGGCGGGAAGGTGGCCGGTGCGTACTTGCCGTGCTGCTGGCGGAAGGTGCGGCCGAGGTGGTGCTGGAGCCGTTCGTGCCGGAACTGGTAGACCGCGCCGGTCTGGCGCAGCACGCCGCGCTGGTAGGCGTCGTCCAGGAACGCGACCGGGCGCCAGGGCAGCCGGCCGGTCAGCGGCAGCCAGACCCGGGCCAGCACCAGCCACTGGCCCCAGGCGGTGAAGGCGAGCAGATAGGCGACCGTCCCGCCGATCCCGCCGACCGCCCCGATGAACAGGCCGTCCGCCAGCCCCCAGTTCAGCGGACCCAGGACGCCCTGGAACAGGTCGACGACCAGCCGCCCGCCGCCGGCGATGGTGAGGGTGAGGGCCGGCGCCAGGACGAGGAACTGCCGGGCCACCGTGGCGCGGTTGGCGCTGAGCAGGCTGACCGGGGTGGCCGAGGAGGTGACGTCCACCGGCGCCTCCAGCGCGGCCGAGAGCCCGAAGAGCAGGCCGGCCGCCGACCCGAAGGTCAGCCCGAGGCAGAGCATGTTGATCAGGGTGCCTTCGAGGACGTCCGGGTCGGTCAGCGGGGAGCCCGCGTACAGCGCGCGTTCCAGCGCGAGCGCGCAGGCGCAGCCGACGCCCATCAGGGACCCGCCGAGCAGACCGTCCCCGAACCGGGCGAGGAAGGTGCGGACCGGCCGCCGGCCGAGGCTGTCATGGGTGCCGGGCAGCCGCAGCCGCACCCGGGACGGCTCGAAGACCTCCCCGCCGCCGAAGGTGATCAGGATCGCGTACACCGACCCGAAGGCGAGCCCGGCCACCGGCCCCATCAGGCTGCCCTGCAGCAGCACCTCGCCGGCCCCGGTGCCGAAGCCGATGCCGAGCAGGCTGACGAACAGTCCGACGAACCAGTCGGCGAGGGCGACGCTCAGGGAGGTGGCCACGACCACGGCCAGGACCCGGGTCGAGCGCGGCAGCGTGTCGCCGAGCTGCCACCAGGCGAGGTCCTGCCGGTCGTGGTCGAGCCGGACCAGGTGGTGCGCGAGGTGGCCGAGCCAGTGCTGGGCGCGACCGGTGTCCCAGTCCGCCGGCCGGTCCGGCCGGCCGGCGGCGTCCCGCTCCGGGGCGCGGCGGCGGTACACCGCGGGGACGAAGCCCGCCAGCAGGTGCTCCTCCAGGGACTTCGCGGTGGGGAAGCGGGCGGTGTCGAGCAGTTCGGCGGGGTCGCGGCCGGGTGTCTCGCTGTAGGCCGTGCGCGCCAGGATCACCATGAGCGGCGTGGTCAGCACAGCGGCGAGAGCGGCGCCCGCCCCGCTCTCCCCGGCGCGCAGCTCGTCGAGCACGGTGTCCCACAGCGACCCGTCCGCGCTCCCGTCGGTGGCGGCGTCGCCGCGGCCGACCGACCGGGCCGTCCGGGGCAGGTAGTGGCCGAGGTCGTCGAGGGTGAGGTCGGCGAGCGTGATGCCGGCCGCCCAGAGCAGCGGCGCGTGCGCCTCCTGGACGGCCTCGGCGAACTCGTCGTGCCGGCTGGTGAGGACGAGCGGCAGGGTGGTGGCGTTGAGGGCGTCGAGGGCCTCCCGCCGCAGGCCCTCCGCGATCTCGTCGAACCCGTCGAGGACGGGGAGGACGAGGTCGGCGTCGACCAGCGCGGCGGCCAGCGTCGACCCGTGCGGGCCCCGGCGGGCCAGGTGCGGGTGGTCGCGCAGCAGCCGCCCGACCAGCCAGTCCCGCAGCGCGGTGGTGGTCGGGTCCCAGGAGCCGAGACTGAAGATGACCGGGACCCGGCCGGCGGCGCCCGGGGCCTCCAACTGGTCCAGGACGAACCTGATCGTGAGGATCGACTTGCCCGAGCCGGCCCGGCCGAGGATCACCAGCCGCCCGGAGGAGATCCGCCGGTAGACCTCCGCCACGCTCCGCAGGTCACCGCTGAGGTCCATCGGGCGGGGGGCGGCCCCCGGGCCGAGCCGCTGGATGTTCTCCGAACGGTCGGTCAGCCCGGCCGGTGCCCGCTGCCACCGGACCGGGAGCGGGAACGGGTCGTGGACCCGGCGCTGCGCCTCCTCGCGGCGCCAGCGGCGTCTGACCTCGCCGGCCAGCTCCTGCGCGGCGTCGGCCAGCGCGCCGGGCACCGGGCGGGGCGCGGGCGGCGCGGGGGTCTCGGGTGGCGCCGACGGGCCGGGGGCCGGGGACTCGGTGGCCGGGCCGCCGGGTGGAGCGGGCGCCGGTTCGAGCGGCACGGGAGCCGGCCGGGGCACCGCGGGAGCCGACGCGCCGCGCGCCTCGGCGAGCGTGCTCGCCAGCTGCCGGCGGTCCTCCGCGCTGATGTCGAGGGCGTCGGCCAGCAGATTGACCGTACCCAGCCGGTGGTCGCTGGACCTTCCGCTCTCCAGCCGGCGGATGGTGCGCACGCTCACGCCGGAGCGCTCCGCCACCTGTTCCTGCGTCAGGCCCGCCTGGCCGCGCAGCCGGCGTAACAGCGTGCCGAGCTGATCCGTCAACGGGGCGCCTCTCTACTCGCCGGTAATCGCCGGTGAGCCTACCGGTGACGACCGGTCAGCGATGTCCGGCCGGTTGGCCTGTCCACCGAACATGACGAACGCCACAATCGCTGCCTTCGTGCAGGCGCTGTGCGGCGAGAAGCGAGGAGTCGACGTGGCCTACCGCTACTGGTGCGGTGAGTGCAGTTCCAGGACGGCCTGGCTCGGCGAGTCCGAGGGGGAGCGGCAGCAGGTCGAGCACTACGCGAAACGGCATCCCGGCATCCCGCCCGGCGGCCAGGTCGAGGTCGGCAGAGGACTCGACGCCGGCCGCGGCTGGCTCGCGCCGGCCGCGGCCGCGCTCGTCCTGCTGATCGTCGTGGTGGCCGTGGTGGCCGTGGTGGCCCGGTACCGGTAGGCCGCGCCGCCGCCGGCACCGGCCGCCTTTGGCCGGTCCGTGGCCTGTCCCGGCCGGTCGGCCGGAGCCCAGCATGGGCGCCGGGGCCGCACGCTCCCGGGGAGCCGGCGTCCGGTGCCCCGGCCGGCGGCACCCCACCCCTCCCAGCAACCGAAGGAGATCCATGTCCACTTCACCGCAGCCGGGGCAGGCCCTCACCCGGCGCTCGCTCCTGCGGACCGGGACGGGGCTCGCCCTGGGCACCGGCCTCGCCGTGGGCGCCGGGGTCGCCGCCGCCGGGCCCGCCGCCGCGACCAACGGCGTCGGCCAGACCGGCGCGCCCCTGTGCCAGCTGCCCGGTGACTCGGCGAGCCGGTACGGGCTGGGCAGCGGCGACCTGGGCATCCCGTACTACCGGGAGCACGACAACACCTGGGGCTACGTGTTCGGCGACTCCTTCGACACCGGCAACGGCTACCTCGGCTCCCCGGTGATGCTGAACCAGGCGACCTTCGACCGCTCCGGGGCGACCCCGATCTCGTTCAGCTACGCCATGCCCGACGGTTCCGCGGCCCAGCTCCTCGACTACGGCCACGGAACCGACAACGGCCACGGGGTGGAGAGCACCCGGATCCCGAACGACTGCATCGAGTTCGGCGGCCGCACCTACCTCCAGTACACCTCGGTGGCGCGCGGCATCGGCCCGGACCCGCTGCCCGCCGGCGAGGACGGCTCACTGATGTCGGGCGTCGCCTACTCCGACGACTTCGGCCGGACCTGGACCGACTACCCGTACCACTGGCCCGGCCAGGACCAGGGCGTCAACCAGTCGATGTACGGGATGTGGTCCTTCGCCGGCATCGACCCGGACGGCTGGCTCTACATCTACTCCAAGCGCTGGAACGGCACCCACAAGAACACCGCGGACCAGGGCGCGATCCAGCTGTTCCGGATCGACCCGGACGCGTTCCGGGCCGGCGACTTCGGGGCCCAGCAGAACTGGGCGTACGACGGCGGCTGGCACTGGGCCACCGACGGCACCCCGCCGACCCCGCTGTTCGGCCCCGGGAACAACATCGCCGAGTTCTCCGTGAAGCGGATCGACGGCCGCTACTGCATGAGCTACCTCGACCTGACGGACGGTTCGATCTGCACGCGCACCGCGCCCCGGCCCGACGCCGCGTGGTCGGCGCCGGTCCCGCAGATCGTGGCGAGCAACCTCTGGCCGCCGAACCACTGGGGCCGGCCGCAGGTCGAGAGCCTCTACGGCGGCTACATCCACCCCGGCAGCGCCGGTGCGAACTCGCTGACGCTGATCGTCTCCCAGTGGACCGCGCAGGGCGCCTACCGGGTCCTGCAGTTCGACGGGATCCGGCCGTAGTGCGCGCCCCGCAGCGGTCGTCACGGCCGCCCCTCGACACCCCGCGACCGCCGCACCGGAAGGAGTCCCCGTGAGACTCGCCGTCCTGACCAGAGCGCTGGTGGGCGCGCTGCTCCTCTCCTCCGCCGCCCTCGCCACCACCGGCCCGGCCGCCGCGGCCACCGACGGCGCCAAGGACGTGACCTACCGGGGCACCACGCTGCGCGTCCCCGGCACCTGGCCGGTGATCGACCTGGACGCCGCGCCGGACACCTGCGTGCGGTTCGACCGGCACGCCGTCTACCTCGGCCGCCCCGGCGAGAACCAGGACTGCCCGTCCCACCTGCGGGGACGCAGCGAGGCGATCCTGGTGCAGCCGGCCCTGCCCGGCGCGGAGCGCGGGGCCCGGGAGAACACCGCCTCCCGCGAGATCACGGCGACCACCGGCGCGGTCACCGTCACCGCGGCCTACGGCACCGACCGGGCGGCGGTGGCGACCGTCCTCGACCGGGCCGGTCTGCCGCAGCCGCGCCGGACGGCGCAGGCACCGCGGAGCGCGGCCGACCCGGCCGGCGCCGGTGGCATCACGGCCGGCGCCGGCGCGGCGCTGACGGCCGCGGTGGACGGCGGCGCCACCAACTACACGGGCCAGGGCTTCGACCCGTGCGCGGCCCCGAGCTCGTCCACCATGCGCACCTGGATGGACGCCTCGCCCTACGGCGCGATCGGCATCTACGTCGGCGGCGTCAACCGCACCTGCGACCAGCCGAACCTGACCGCCGACTGGGTCGCCCGGCAGGCCTCGATCGGCTGGCACTTCTTCCCGCTGTACGTCGGCCACCAGGCGCCGGGCGCCTGCCCCGGTTGCGCCACGATCCCGTCCGCGGCCCAGGGCGCGGCCGACGCCGACGACGCGATCGCGCAGATGTCGGCCCTCGGCTTCCCCCCGGGCACCCCGGTCTACATGGACAACGAGCACTACGCCCCGTCGTACTCGGGCCTGGTCCTGGGCTACCTGTCCGCCTGGACCACGCGGTTGCACGCCCGGGGCTACCTGTCGGGCGTGTACGGCAGTGCCGGCAGCACGATCTCCGACCTGGTCGCCCACTACTCCTCCTACGCGATGCCGGACGTCATCGACTTCGCGGCGTGGCCGGGCAACGGCAGCACCAGCACCTCGGACCCGGCGATCCCGGACCACCTGTGGGCGAACCACCAGCGGATCCACCAGTACACCGGTGGCCAGAACGAGACCTACGGCGGCATCACCATCAACATCGACGCCGACTACCTGGACGTCCAACTGGCGCCCACCGCCAGGGGGTGGGACGACTTCGGCGACGGCCGGCAGAACCCGGCGATCGGCCGGCAGGCCAACGGGGCGATGGTCGCGTTCGCGGTCTCGCCGGACCAGCAGGGGCTGTTCTTCCGCGAGCAGACGGCACCGAACGGCGGCTGGGGAACGTGGCAGCGGCTCGGCGGTCCGGTCGGCGGCCTGCCGGTGGTCGGCCGCGACCCCGACGGGCGGCTGGAGCTGTTCGTCCTCGGCCCCGGCCGGAGCAGCATCCAGCACAGCTGGCAGACCACGCCGAACGGCGGCTGGAGCACGTGGGACACCTCCTTCGGCCCTGCGGCCTCGGGCCTGACCGTCGGTCAGAACGCTGACGGGCGGCTGGAGGTGTTCGCGGTGGCGCCGGACCGCGGTTCGATCTCGCACATCTGGCAGACGGAGCCCAACGGCGGGTGGAGTGGCTGGAACGGTGACGGCGCCGGGCCGTTCGGGGGCCCGACCGGGGGTACGCCGGTGGTCGGTCACCAGGCCGACGGGCGGATGGCGGTCTTCGTGCTGGCGCCGAACGGCAGTGGGGTGGCGATCCGCGAGCAGGCGGCCCCGTCCGCCGGCTGGGGCGCCTGGAACGGCTCCTTCGGGCCCGCGGCGTCCGATCTGAGTGTCGGTCAGAACGCTGACGGGCGGCTGGAGGTGTTCGCCGTGGCACCGGATCGCGGTTCGATCTCGCACATCTGGCAGACGGGGCCCAACGGCGGGTGGAGTGGCTGGAACGGTGACGGCGCCGGGCCGTTCGGGGGCCCGACCGGCGGTGCGCCGGTGGTCGGTCACCAGGCCGACGGGCGGATGGCGGTCTTCGTGCTGGGACCGAACGGCAGTGGGGTGGCGATCCGCGAGCAGGCGGCCCCGTCCGCCGGCTGGGGCGCCTGGAACGGCTCCTTCGGCGGCGCCGCCGCGACCGTGAACGTCAGCCGCAACGCGGACGGCCGGCTGGAGGCGTTCGCCCTCGCCCCCGGCGGAGCCAACATCTCGCACATCTGGCAGAACGCGCCCAACGGCGGCTGGAGTGCCTGGAACGCCGACGGCACCTTCGGCGGCGCCGCCTGGGTGGGCGTATGAACACGTCGAGAGGAACGGTCGAGACCGCGATGCCACCGCGCACCCGCCCCGCCCGCCACGCGTCGCACGCCTCCAGGGCGACGGCCCGGGCCCTGCTGATGGCCCTCGTGCTCGTCCTCGCGCTGGCCGGCACCGGTCTGGCGACCGCGGGCAGCGCCCGGGCCGACTCGGCCCTCGGCGGCCCGATCACCCGCGGCGAGATCATCGCGCGGGCCCAGTACTGGGTCGACCACCAGCCGGGCCCGTACGACCAGGGCGGCTACTCGCCCGGCCCCGGCGGCGACTTCGACTACCGCCGGGACTGCTCGGGCTACGTGTCGATGGCCTGGCACCTGAACGCCAACGCCTGGACCGGGTCGCTGTCGGACACGTACTCGTACCCCATCGACCGCGGTGACCTGCGCCCCGGTGACATCCTCGACAACTACAGCGAGCACGTCTTCCTCTTCGACCAGTGGCTCGACGGCGACGGCGACTTCTCCTACTACTCCTTCGGCTCCGCGCCGGTCCGCCACCTCACCGCCAACATCGGCGACGCCTCACTGGACGGGCACCCCAACGGCTCGTTCAGCGCCCGCCGTTACCACCGGGTGGTCGAGGACGGCCCGGCCGGGCCGCGCCCGCACCCGTACCCGTCCGGCCGGATGGTCTCCGGCCGCGACGCGGACGGCCGGCTGGAGACCTTCGCCGCGGGCCCGGGCGGTGTCTGGCACACCTGGCAGCTGTCCGTCAACGGCGGCTGGTCGGAATGGGTCGACGAGGGCGGCCCGGGCAACGCCCAGCTGGCCATCGCGCCGAACCAGGACGGCCGGCTGGAGCTGTTCGCGCTCAACGGGAGCACGCTGGCCCACCTCTGGCAGACCGCGCCGAACGCCGGCTGGTCGGGGTGGGCCGGGCTCGGCGGCGGCGGGTCCCGGATCGCGGCCGGTGGCAACGCCGACGGGCGGATCGAGGTCTTCGCCTCCAATGCCACCGGGGTGTTCCACACCTGGCAGACCGCGCCCAACGGCGCCTTCGCCGGGTGGGCCGGGGTCGGCGGCCCCGCCGGTGCACGGCTGCAGATGGAGAACGCGCCCGACGGCCGGCTGGAGCTGTTCGCCCTGTCGGACACCACCTTCGGCCACCTATACCAGACCGCGCCCAGCGGGGGCTGGTCGGCCTGGGACTCCTTCGGCGGCGGCGGCGGGCACGGGCTGACGGTCAATCACAACTCGGACGGTCGGCTGGAGGTGTTCACCTCCAGCGGTACCGGGGTGTTCCACCGCTGGCAGACCGGCCCCACCAGCTGGTCGGCCTGGACCGGTACCGGCGGGGGAGCCGCCGACTCCGAGCTGTCCTCGGCGCGTTCCGCCGACGGGCGGATGGAGGTGTTCGCCATCAACGGCGGCACGGCCACCCACCTGTGGCAGACGGCCGTGAACGGCGGCTGGTCGGGCTGGGAGACCTTCGGCGGCGGTGGCACCGCCATCGCCGCGGCCACCAACCAGGACGGCCGGCTGGACGTGCTGGGCAGCAGCGGGTCCGGTGTCTTCCACCGCTGGCAGACCGGTTTCAGCGCCTGGTCCGGGTGGGGCCGGCTCAACTCCACGGACGGACCGGCGCTGGCCTGACGGCCGCCGCCCCGACGGGGCCCGCCCGGCCGGGAGTTCCGCCGGCCGGGCGGGCCCCGGCGCGTCCGGGGACGGGGTCCCGGTGGCCGGCGCCGGCCGGATCAGCGCGCGAGGAGGCGCCGGAGCCAGCGGGTACGGGCGTCGCGGGCGTCCCGGGCCAGCGCCGAGTGCGGCGCGAGGGTGTCGAAGCCGTGGCAGGCACCGGGCCACACGTGCAGTTCGGCCCGGCCGCCGGCCTGCCAGAGCGCCTGGGCGTAGGCCACGTCCTCGTCCCGGAGGGTCTCGGCCGATCCGACGTCGACGTAGGCCGGGGGCAGCCCGGACAGGTCGGTGGCGCGGGCGGGGGCCGCGTAGGGCGGGAGGTCCGCGGCACCGTACCGGTGACCCAGCAGGGCCTGCCACGCGGTGGCGTTGGAGGTGCGGTCCCAGGTGTCGGTGCCGGCCAGCTGGTGGCTGGAGAAGGAGCGGTCGCGGTCGTCCAGCATCGGGCTGAGCAGCAGTTGCCCGAGCGGGACGGGCCCGCCCCGGTCCCGGGTGAGCAGGGCGAGCGCGGCGGCGAGCCCGCCGCCGGCGCTCTTGCCGCCGAGCACGATGCGCGCCGGGTCGATTCCCAGCCGGTCGGCGTGCGCGACCGCCCAGGTCAGGCCGGCGTAGCAGTCCTCCACCGGTCCGGGGTACCGCGCCGGCGGTGCCAGCCGGTACTCGACGGAGATGACGGCCAGCTCCAGCGGGAGCGCCCACTCCCGCAGCACCCGGGGGAGGACGGACCAGGCGTTGCCCATGACCATGCCGCCGCCGTGCAGGTAGTACAGCAGCGGCAGCGGCCGGGAGATCCCGGCGGGCCGGGCGCTCAGCAGGGTGACCTCCGGCCCGTCCGGCGGTCCCGGTACCCGGAGTTCGGCCACCTCGAAACGGCCGCCGTCGGTCAGCTCGTGGACGGCGGGCCGGGGCCGGGTCGCGGTGTCCCGGGCCTGGCGGGCCGCCAGGTTCGCCGGGGTGAGCGGCTCCCCGGCCGCGTCGCCCAGAGCCGCCAGCGCGGCGGCCAGCTCGGGGTCGAACGGGGGCGCGGTCCGGGCCTTCGGGGCGGGGCCGGGTGCGCCCGGCGGGTCGGCGACGCTCATGCCGGGCCGTCCGGTCGAGCCCCGGGGCGCCGGCCGGACGGGACCGGGGGGAGGCAGCACGTCGAATGAACGAGGTCCATAGGGCCCAGTCAATCACCCGTCCGGCCGGGCCGCGGCCGGTCCGTCGCTCTCGCGGGCGGCCGGCTCCGGCCCACCCGGGGCGGCCCGGTCGGGCGGGGGCCGGGAGAATGGTGGCCATGACCACCACCCTCGATCACCCCGCCGCTGTCGCCGCGGAGACCGCCCGCTTCGTCGCCGTCGTCCGTGCCGCCGACCCGTCCACCGCGGTGCCCACCTGCCCCGGCTGGACGCTGGCCGACCTGGTGCGTCACGCCGGGAGCGTGCAGCGCTGGTTCACCGTGCTGCTGCGGCAGCGGATCCAGGAGCCGCCGCGCAGCCGGGAGGTCGACCTGCGGCTGCCGGAGGGGCCGGACGGCTACCCCGACTGGCTGGCCGAGGCCGCGGTCGAGGCCGGTGCGGAGTTCGCCGCGGCCGACCTCGACGCCCCGATGTGGGCCTGGGGCGCCGACCAGCACGCGCGGTTCTGGGTGCGCCGGATGCTCTTCGAAACCCTGGTGCACCGCGTGGACGCGGAGCTCGCCCTGGGCCTGCACCCCGGGATCGACCCGGCGCTGGCGGCCGACGGCGTCGCGGAGTTCCTGGTCAACCTGCCCTTCGCCGCCGGCTTCGCGCCCGGGACGGCCCTCCTGCGGGCGGACGACCGGACCGTCCGGTTCACCCGCACCGACGGGGCCGGGGACTGGCTGGTCCGGCTGCGGCCCGACGGTTTCGGACTCGACCCGCAGGGTGCCGGGACGGCCGCCGACGTGACGGTGCGCGGCACCGCGGCGGACCTGCTGCTGTTCCTCTACGGCCGGCTGGACCGGGCCGCCGGCCGCTTCGAGGTGACGGGGGACGAGGGCCTGCTGGCGCACTGGGTGGCCAACTCCGCGTTCTGACTCCGCGTTGACCGGCGGGGCCGGCCGTCGCGAACGCGGCGGGCCGGGTGCGGCCGGGGCGGTGCCCCTCGCCACACCCGGCCCCGGGAGCCGGCCAGGTCGGCCCGGTCGGCCCGGTCAGACCCGGTCGGCCGCGATCAGGACGTACTGGAAGGAGCCGTCCTTGTACGAGGAGATGAACGCCTCCTCGATGCCCGTGACGAGCGAGGAGGTCGCACGCAGCTCCCAGTACGGCAGGGTCGCCGGAGTGAGGTCGATGACGGCCTGCGGCACGAGCCGGTTGTCCGCCATGGCACGCAGGTACTCCCGGCGGGAGTGGATGTTGCACTCGAAGTGCGCGTTGATCTGGGACACCCACTTCGACGGCTGCCCGTAGGCGGGGTTCCAGCAGCCCGTGATGGTGACGTACCGGCCGCCGACCGCCAGCATCCGGGAGTGCTCGGCGAAGAGGTCGTGCAGGTCGACGTACATGCTGGACTCGTTGTTCCACGAGCCCGCCACCTGGCCGGTCTCGAAGGGCATGTCGAGCATGTTGCAGACCCGGGACCGGACCGAGCCGTCGATGCCGAGCTCCCGGGCGCGCCGGTTGCCGAACTCGGCCTGCTTGGCGGAGAGGGTGACGCCCTCGACCTTGCACCCGAAGCGCTGGTGGGCCATCACCATGGAGCCGCCGCGGCCGCAGCCGGCGTCCACCAGGGTGGCGTCGGGGGCGATCGGGCCCAGGTGGTCCAGCAGCACCTCCGCCTGGGCGGACTCCAGCCGGTGCAGCTCGGCGATCACCTTCTTCTCGCGCTCGCTGTCGTCCGGGTCGCCCAGCGAGGCGTGGTCGATGTCGCCGATGCCGTAGTGGTGGTGGTAGAGGCCGTCGACGTCACCGAGGCGCAGATTGACGGGTCGGGCCTCGTGGTCCCAGTAGCGGGCGATGTCGCCCTGGTAGGGCGTGGCGGGACCGGGAACGAGGCTGGTGGGCGTGGTGGGGATATCGGTCGTGGTCATGGGTCAGCTCCTTGGTTACCAGAAGTCGGGCAGGCTGTAGCGGTAGGTGTTGGTCCGGTGCCAGTAGTGGTTGCCGTCGATCCACACGGCCACGCCGCGCAGGAAGCGCAGCAGGGGCGGCGCGGGGCAGGCGGCGGCCAGGGCGGCCGCCTCGGCCTCGAAGGCGTGCATGAGGTCGTTGTGGACCTCGACCGCCTTCAGGTAGCCGTCGCGGTCGGTGCCGCCCTCCTGCTCGGCGAGCACCACCGGGAGGTTCAGGTGCCGGCCGGGGCTGGCGAGTTCCTTGGTGTAGGAGTAGAGGTCGTTGACGATCGTGGTGGCGTTGGAACCGAGTGCGATGACCCGTTGCAGGGCGGGCAGCGTGTGCAGGTCGGCGGGCAGCTCGTAGCCGCCGACGGTGTCCGTGATGGTCGGGCACGGGCGGAAGTTGTTGAACTGGCGCATCGCCAGGTACTCCCAGACCGTGGGGACGTGCTCGGTCTCGGCCCAGGCCGCCTCGGCGAGGTACCCCAGGTGCAGGCGCGCCATGTCGTGCCGGAACCGGTCCGCCTGGGACGGGCTCGCGGCACGGTGGAAGTAGCCCATGGCGGAGCGGTAGGCGCGCCGCGGGGCGTCCTCCTGGAGCGACTCCTCCCAGGCCGGCTGGTACTCCGCCGTGGTGTGCAGGGGGTCGAGCGCGGTGTGCGCGAGGAGCAGCCGCCCGCCGAGGCCGACCGGCGAGCCGCCGTGGTCCTCGCAGTAGCAGTCGTCCACCACGTTCTCGGCGACCATCAGCCGGGCGGCGACCATCAGGTGGTCGGTGTCGGGGGCGTCGGGGTGGCAGGCGACCATGTACCGGCCGATCGAGAACCCGTCGAACTGGTCCTCCCACTCCGGCGGGTACAGCTGGACCTCGTCCACCGCCCAGGTCTTGATCCGGTTGCCGACCTCCTCGACGCGCCCGGGGTCGGGTTCCGGTACCGGGTGGTAGTAGAGGCCCGGAACGGCGCCGCCGGCCTCGGGCGGTGGCGTACGGCGGCCCGGGTGCAGGCCGCCCGTGCCGAGGCCGCTGGGGCCGCTGAGGATCCGCTCCAGGGCGGTACGGCTCATGACCGTACCGCCGAGGTGTCCCCGGTGATCTCCGGTCCGGTGTTCATGGGCATGGACGGGCCTCCCTCCGCGCAGGACCGCGCCGGATGACGGGTCGTCATCCGGCGCGACAGAAGGGGGGATCCCGCAGGCGGTACCCCCCCTTGCCGTTCGCTGATCAACGGTAGGCGGGGTGGTCTCGGCCGGAGGCCTCCGGAGCGGTTGATCTACTCGATAGGGTGAATGTTCGGGAAGATCGGGTTTCAAGCGCGCGGTGTGCGCGTGGTGGGGGCGGCCGGGCCGGAGGTGCGGATCGAGGGGCCGGGGCGCGGCGGGCGTTCCCCGCCGGGGACCGGGGACCACCGGCCCGCCGGGTCAGCCCTCGGGGTGCCGCTCGGCGTCCGCCGCGGCGGCGGCGTCCCGCCGGTCCAGGGCTTCGGCGGTCGCGGGGTACTTGGACCGCAGGCGGTCCCGGAGCGAGAGCGAGGGGCCGCCTGCCCCCTCGGAGGCCGCCGGGTCGGCGGCCGGGGCGGGGGCGGGACCGGTCACCGGGGTAGCGGCGTCGTGGGCCGGGGTCGCGGAGTCGGGCGCTGAGTCGGGCGCCGGGCCCGCGGGGGCGCGCAGCCGCGCCAGCTCGGCCTCCAGCTCGGCGACCCGGGAGCGCAGCTGCTGCGCCTCCTGGGCGGCGTCCCGGTAGAGCTGCTTGTTGCGCTTGCCGACCTCGGAGAGGGTGTCCACCCGGTCCGCGAAGGCGTCGCGCTCACTGGCGATCGGCTGGACGATCTGGCCGGCGACCACCGCCGCGATCCAGTCGACCCACTCGTTGATCCGGGTGGTGCCCAGCGGGCCGATCAGCTCGGCGTCCTGCAGGCCGGTGAGCATGGGACGGCGGATCATGTCGGCGATGCTCCGCTGCGGGCCGCTCTGTTCGGTCACGACTGCTCCTCGATGCTTGCCCCGCGGTGGGGCGGTGGATGCCGCCGGCGTCACGGTCCGCAGGGCAGGTGCCGGTCTCCTCGGCGATCTCCAGCCTAGCCACCTGCGATTCGGCCGTCGCCGGGTGGCCGGGCCGGGGCCCCGGCGGGGGTGTTCCGGGCCGCCCGGCACCCGGCGGGGAGCACCGGGCCCCAGCGGCCGGATCCGGTCGTCCGTGAACGTCTGACACCCCGGGTAGTTCGTGCCGCCAGGGATTTTACCGGGGGTTAACAATCGGCCACCGGGCCGACGGGTCGTGTCCGGACGGGCAGGGCGGCGGGGCCGTTCGGGCAATTGCCGTGGTGAAGCGCCCCCGCGGCCGTGATCCCTTGTGGGTACGGCCGGTTGGGCGCCGCCGACAGGCCTCTGACCTCCGGCGCTGAAGCTTGATGTCGTGTACAGAGCGACCCTTGACGCGTTCTGCTGATGCTGGTTCAGTTGCGCTGTGGCCTCACGGGAAGCACACGTATCTTACGAATCTCTCATGTATTCCACTCACAGTGATGCGATAGCCGTTGTCGGTCTGTCGTGTCGGTTACCCGGAGCTTCGACTCCCGATGAGCTGTGGCGACTTCTCCGGCACGGTGAAACCTCTGTCACGGAGGTGCCGGAAGGCCGGTGGGGTGAATTGCCGACGGATGGCGGACAAACAGTCGAAACCGGCGGATCGATACCCCGATGGGGCGGTTTCCTCGATCAGGTCGACCGATTCGACCCCGGCTTCTTCGGCCTTTCCCCGCGCGAGGCGGTCGCGACGGACCCGCAGCAGCGGCTGATGCTGGAACTCGCCTGGGAGGCCCTGGAGTACGCCGGGATCGTCCCGGCGACGCTCGACGGACGATCGGCCGGTGTCTTCTTCGGCGCGATCTGGGACGACTACGCGACCCTGTTGCACCAGCGCGGTCCGCAGGCCGTCACCCAGCACAGCGTGACCGGGCTGCAGCGCAGCATGATCGCCAACCGGGTCTCCTACACCCTCGGCCTGCGCGGGCCCAGCCTGGTGACCGACACCGGTCAGTCGTCCTCCCTGGTCGCCGTCCACCAGGCCTGTGAGAGCCTGCGCGCCGGCGAGACCGACCTCGCGCTCGCGGGGGGAGTGAACCTCAACCTCGCCCCGCAGAGCAGCATCGCCGTCGCCCGGTTCGGCGGCCTCTCGCCGACCGGCCGGTGCCACACCTTCGACGCCCGCGCGGACGGCTACGTCCGGGGCGAGGGCGGCGCGGTGGTCGTCCTGAAGCGCCTCGCGGACGCGCTCGCCGACGGCGACGGGGTGCACTGCCTGATCCTCGGCGGCGCGGTGAACAACGACGGCGGCGGTGAGGGGCTCACCGCACCCAGCCCGGCGGCCCAGGAGGAGGTCGTCCGGCGCGCCTACCGCCGGGCCGGGGTGGACCCGGCGGACGTCCAGTACGTGGAACTCCACGGCACGGGCACCAAGGTCGGCGATCCGGTGGAGGCCGCGGCCCTCGGCGCCGCCCTCGGGCGGCTACGGGAGCCCGGGCGGCCGCTGGCGGTCGGCTCGGCGAAGACCAACGTGGGGCACCTCGAAGGCGCCGCCGGGATCGTCGGCCTGCTGAAGGTCGCCCTGAGTCTGCGGCACCGGGAGCTGCCACCCAGTCTCCACTACGAGCGCCCCCATCCGCTGATTCCGCTGGACTCGCTCCACCTGCGCGTGCAGCGGGAGCTGGGGCCGTGGCCGGAGCCGGACCGGCCGCTGCTGGCGGGCGTGAGTTCGTTCGGCCTCGGCGGGACCAACTGCCATGTGGTGCTGGCCGCCGGGCCCCTGCCGACCGCCTCGGAGCCGGGGCTCTCGGAGGGCGGGCGGACGGAGGTCGGCCCCTCGGAGGTCGAGGTCGCGGAGGCCGGGGGCTCGGCGGCCGGGCCCTCGGGCGGCGGGGCGGGGGCGGCCCGGACGGTGCCGTGGCTGCTGTCCGGCCGCTCGCCGGCGGCGCTGCGGGCCCAGGCGGCCGCGCTGCTGGCGCGGCTCGACGAGCGGCCCGGGCTCCGCGCGGCGGACGTCGGGTACTCGCTGGCCGTCACGCGCTCGGCCTTCGAGCAGCGCGCCGCGGTGACCGGTCGGGACGACGCCGCGCTCCGGCGGGGCCTGACGGCGCTGGCCGGGGGCGGGCGCACCGCCGAGGTGCTGTCGGGGCAGGCGTACGGGCCCGCCCGGCTCGCCTTCCTGTTCGCCGGTCAGGGCAGCCAGCGGCCGGGGGCCGGGCGCGTGCTCTACCAGGAACACCCGGTGTTCGCAGCGGCGTTGGACGCGGTCTGCGAGCACGTCGACGCGGCCGCGGCCGCCGCGGGAGCGGGCCCGGACCGGCCGCTGCGGGACGTGCTCTTCGCGGCACCGGGCTCCGCCGCCGCCGGTCTGCTGGACGGCACCGGTGTCGCGCAGCCCGCCCTGTTCGCGATCGAGGTCGCCCTGTTCCGGTTGCTGGAGAGCCGGGGCGTCCGGCCGGACCTCCTGCTCGGCCACTCCGTCGGCGAACTGGCCGCCGCCCACGTCGCCGGGGTGTTCCCGCTCGCGGACGCCTGCACGCTGGTGACCGCCCGCGGCCGGCTCATGCAGGCGCTCCCGCCCGGCGGCGCCATGGCGGCGCTGCAGGCCGGCGAGCAGGAGGTGCTCCCGCTGCTGGCCGGCCGGGAGCAGCTGGTCGGCCTCGCCGCCGTCAACGGCCCGGAGGCGACCGTGGTCGCCGGGGACGCCGAGGAGGTCGAGCGGATCGCGGCCCACTGGCGGACCGCCGGCCGCCGGACCAGAAGGCTGCGGGTGAGCCACGCGTTCCACTCCCCGCACATGGACGCCGTGCTGGACGACTTCCGCGGCGTCGTGGCGGCTTTGGACCTCCGGCCGCCGGAGCTGCCGGTCGTGTCCACGGTCACCGGCGATCTCGTCACGGCCGAGGAGTTCGGCTCGGCCGAGTACTGGGTGCGGCACGTGCGCCGTCCGGTCCGGTTCCTCGACGGCATGCGCCGGCTGGAGCGCGAGGGCGTCACCGGCTACCTGGAGCTCGGGCCGGACGGCACGCTCGCCACGATGGGCCGGGACTGTCTGACCGAGCCCGCGCGGCCGGGCGCCGGTCCCGTCCTCGTGCCCACGCTCCGCAAGGACCGGCCCGAGGCCGACGCGCTGGTCACCGCACTCGCCCGGCTGCACGTCCACGGCGTCGAGGTGGACTGGGCGGCGGAGTTCGCCGGGCACGGCGCCCGGCGGGTCGAGCTGCCCACCTACGCGTTCCAGCGGGAGCGGTACTGGCTCGGGGGCAGCGTGCTCCCGCCGGCCCCGGTGGCCGGGACGGCGACCGCGGCTCCCGCGCCTGCCGCGCCTTCCGGGGCCGACGCGGTCGACCGGCCGGAGCGGGCGCTGCCCGGCGACCGGGGTCCGGGCGCGCTGCTCGACCTGGTGCGCTCCGAGGCGGCCGCCGTGCTCGGTCACCACGACGCCGGGCCGGTCGACCCCAGGCTCTCCTTCAAGGAGCTGGGCTTCGACTCGCTGACCGCGGTGGAGCTGCGGGACCGGCTCGGCGCGGCCACCGGGCTGCGGCTGCCGACCGGTCTGCTGTTCGACCATCCGACGCCTCTCGTCCTCGCCGAGCGGCTGGGCGTCCTGCTCCAGCCGGCGGACCGCGCGGCGGGCTCCGGGGCCCTGGCGGAGCTGGACCGGCTGGAGCGGTCGCTGGCCGCGCTCGGGCCGGACAGCGCCGCCTGGGAGCGGGTCGAGGCCCGGCTGCGGTCCCTGCTGGCCGCCAGGCCGCGAACCGACGGCGACGACCCGAAGCCGAACAGGCTGCGGACGGCGACGGTCGACGAGCTCTTCGCCTTCATCGACCAGGAGTTCCGCACCTCCTGACGCGCCCCGACGCGCGATGTCCGAACCTTCCGCACGGCCGCACCGACACGGAGTGAGAGCAGTGGCGAACGAGGAGAAGCTGGTCGAGTACCTCAGGTGGGTGACCACCGACCTGTACCGGACCAGGGAGCGGCTGCGCGCGGTGGAGGCCGCGTCGGGCGAGCCGGTGGCCGTGGTGGGCATGGGCTGCCGGTTCGCGGGGGGCGTGCGGTCCCCGGAGGACCTGTGGCGGCTGGTGGTGGACGGCGGGGACGCCGTCGGGCCGCTGCCGACCGACCGCGGCTGGGACCTGGCGGAGCTGTTCGACCCGGAGGCCGGGCGGCCGGGGTCCAGCTATGTGCGGGCCGGTGGGTTCCTGGACGCGGTGGCCGAGTTCGACGCGGGGTTCTTCGGGATCTCGCCGCGGGAGGCGCTGGCGATGGACCCGCAGCAGCGGTTGCTGCTGGAGACCTCGTGGGAGGCGGTGGAGCGGGCGGGGATCGACCCGCTGTCGTTGCGGGGGAGCCGGACGGGCGTCTTCGCCGGGGCGACCTTCCAGGAGTACGGCCCCCGGCTGCACGAGGGCTCGGAGGACCAGGGCGGCTATCTGCTGACCGGCGTCACCCCCAGCGTGATCTCGGGGCGGGTCGCCTACGCGCTGGGCCTGGAGGGGCCGGCGCTGACGGTGGACACGGCGTGTTCCTCGTCGCTGGTGGCGCTGCACCTCGCGGTGCGCTCCCTGCGGTCGGGCGAGTGCGACCTGGCGCTGGCCGGCGGGGTCACGGTGATGCCGACCCCGGGCATGTTCGTCGAGTTCAGCCGGCAGCAGGGCCTGGCCCCGGACGGACGGTGCAAGCCGTTCGCCGCCGCCGCGGACGGCACGGGCTGGAGCGAGGGTGTCGGGGTGCTGCTGGTGGAACGGCTGTCGGACGCGCGGCGGTTGGGGCATCCGGTGCTGGCGGTGGTGCGGGGCAGTGCGGTGAACCAGGACGGTGCGTCGAACGGGCTGACGGCGCCGAACGGTCCGTCGCAGCAGCGGGTGATCCGGCAGGCGCTGGCGGACGCGGGGCTCTCGGCGCAGGATGTGGACGTGGTGGAGGCCCATGGCACGGGCACCCGCCTCGGCGACCCGATCGAGGCCGAGGCACTGCTGGCCACGTACGGTCAGGGCCGGTCCGAGGGGGCGCCGCCGCTCCGGTTGGGCTCGGTGAAGTCGAACATCGGGCACACCCAGGCGGCCGCCGGGGTGGCCGGCGTGATCAAGATGGTGTCGGCGATGCGGGCGGGCGTGCTGCCCGGGACGCTGCACGTGGACGAGCCGTCCCCGCACGTGGACTGGAGCTCGGGAGCGGTCGAGCTGCTGACCGAGGCCCGGGAGTGGCTCCCCGGCGCGCGGCCGCGCCGCGCGGCCGTCTCCTCCTTCGGGATCAGCGGGACGAACGCGCACGTGGTGCTGGAGCAGGCGCCGGCCGTGGAGACCGGCGGGGAGGCGGACGGGCCGGAGAGCGGTCCGGCGGTGGTGCCGTGGCTGCTCTCGGGGCGCTCGCCGGAGGCGCTGGCCGCGCAGGCCCGGAGTCTGCTGGCGCACCTGGACGCCCCGGGTGCCCTGGACGTCCGGGGTGCTCTGGACGTCCGGGGCGGCGAACGGCCGGTGGACACCGGCCTCGCGACGGTGGTCACCCGGTCGGTCTTCGAGCACCGCGCCGTGCTGCTGGCCGACCGCGCGGACCGGGAGGCGTTCCGGACCGGGCTGGCGGCACTGGCCGAGGGCCGGTCCGTCCCGCAGGTGATCGTGGGCGACGCGGCGGTCCGGCCCGGCCGCGTGGTGTTCGTGTTCCCGGGGCAGGGGGCGCAGTGGGCGGGGATGGGTGGGGAGTTGCTGGATTCCTCGCCGGTGTTCGCGGCGCGGTTGGCGGAGTGTGCGGAGGCGTTGCGGCCGTTCGTCGGTTGGGATCTGCTCGATGTGGTGCGGGGGGTTGCGGGCGCGCCTTCGCTGGAGCGGGTGGATGTGGTGCAGCCGGTGTCCTTCGCGGTGATGGTGTCGCTGGCGGCGTTGTGGCGTTCGTACGGTGTGGAGCCGTCGGCGGTGGTGGGGCATTCGCAGGGGGAGATCGCGGCGGCGTGTGTGGCGGGTGCGTTGTCGCTGTCGGAGGCGGCGCGGATCGTGGCGTTGCGCAGCCGGGTGATCGCGGAGCGGTTGGCGGGGCTGGGCGGGATGGTGTCGCTGGCGTTGAGCCCGGTCGAGGCGGGGGAGTTGGTGGCTGCCGCGGAGGGCCGGTTGTCGGTGGCGGCGGTGAACGGGCCGGGGTCGGTGGTGGTGTCGGGGGAGCCGGCGGCGTTGGAGGGGCTGCTGGCGGACTGTGAGGCGCGGGGAGTGCGGGCGCGCCGGATCCCGGTCGACTACGCCTCGCACTCCGCGCAGGTCGAGACCGTCCGGGAGCACCTGCTCGACGCGCTCGGCCCGGACCGCGCGGCGGCCTCGGAGGTGGCGTTCTACTCCACCGTCACCGGGGACCTCCTGGACACCGAGGGGATCGACGCCGACTACTGGTACCGCAACCTGCGCGAGACCGTGCGCTTCGACCAGGCCGTCCACCGGCTCTCCGCACAGGGCCACGGCGTCTTCATCGAGGTCAGCCCCCACCCGGTCCTGCGCCCGGGCATCGAGGAGACGGTCGAGGAACTCGGCCGTGACGCCGTCGTGGTGGGAACGCTGCGCCGGAACGAGGGCGGTCTCGAACGCTTCCTCGCCTCGGCCGCCGAGGCCTTCGTCCGGGGCGGCCCGGTGGACTGGACGGCCGCGTTCGCGGGCACCGGTGCCACCCCGGCGAGCCTGCCGACGTACGCGTTCCAAAGGCAGTCCTACTGGTGGCGGCCGGCCCCGGGAGCGTCGGGTGACGCGAGCACCCTGGGACTCACCCCGGTCGAGCACCCCTTCCTGGGCGCGGCACTCGGGCTGCCCGACTCCGACGGCGTCCTCGTCACCGGTCGGCTCTCGCTGGCCGAGCACCCGTGGCTGGCGGACCACACCGTCCTCGGGACGACGGTGGTCCCGGGCACGGCCCTGCTGGAGCTGGCCTTCCAGGCCGCCGACCGGGCCGGCTGCGGCCGGATCGAGGAGCTCACGCTGCATGCCCCGCTCGTCCTGCCGGACCAGGGCGCGGTGTCGCTCCAGGTGGTGGTCGGCGCGCCCGACGAGGCCGGGCGGCGACCGGTGAGCCTGCACTCCCAGCCGGCGGGGGCGCCGGCCGAGCAGCCGTGGAGCAGGCACGCCACCGGCCTGGCGGGGCCCGCCGGACTGGTGGGAGGGGCCGGAGCGGCCGGGGAACGCGACGCCGGCCCGGCGGCCTGGCCCCCGCCGGGAGCCGGACCCGTCCGGATCGACGGGCTGTACGCGGACCTGGCCGAGACCGGTCTGCCCTACGGCCCGGCCTTCCGGGGCGTCAGGGCGGCCTGGCGGCGGGGCGACGAGGTGTTCGCCGAGGTCGCGCTGCCCGAGGAGGCCGCCGACGGCGCCGACGGCGCCGACCGCTTCGCCGTGCACCCGGCGCTGCTGGACGCCGCGCTGCACGTCATCGGCCTGGCCGGGCCGGCCGCCGAAGCGGCGGACGGCCTGCCGCAGTTGCCGTTCGCATGGGAGGGCCTGACGCTGCACGCCGTCGGTGCGACCGCGCTGCGGGTCACGGTCACCCCGCTGGGGGCCGGCAAGGTGGCGCTGAGCGTCGCCGACACCACGGGCCGGCCGGTCGCCGGGATCGAGTCCCTGGCGCTGCGGCCGGTCACCCGGGAGCAGCTGGACGAGGTCGGCCGGGCCCACGGCGAGGCGCTCTTCCAGGTCGACTGGGTGGCCGTCGGCGCACCCGCGGCCACCGCGTCGGGCTCCGGAGGCGACTGGGCCGTGGTGGGCCCCGGGGGCGCCGGCTTCGCGGGCCAGCGGCCCGGGGGCGCCGGCTCCGACGGCCCGGTCGGCGGGACGTTCGCCGATCTGCGCTCGCTGGCGGAGGCGGCGACGCGGACGAACGGTGCCGTGCCGGAGGTGGTCCTCCTGCCCTGCGCCGCCCCGGCCGCGACCCCCGGCGCGGCCGACCTCGGGGCGGCGGCCCGCGCGCTGGCCGCCGACGTCCTCGACGCGCTCCGGGCCTGGCTGGCCGACGACCGGTTCGCCGCCTCCCGCCTGGTGGTGGTGACCAGGGGCGCCGTGACCGTCCGCCCCGGCGAGGGAGCGGCCGCACCGGTGCAGGCCCCGGTGTGGGGCCTGGTGCGGGCCGCGCAGGCCGAGAACCCCGGCCGCTTCGTCCTGCTGGACCTGGACGAGGGCGACGCCCCACCGGCGCTGCTGGCCGCGGCCGTCCACTCAGGTGAGCCCCAACTCGCGCTTCGCGAGGGCACGCTGAATGTCCCCCGGCTCGCCGGGGCGGCAGCGGCGCTGACGCCGCCGGTCGGCGCGGCCGCCTGGCGGCTGGACATCGAGGGCAAGGGCACCCTGGAGAACCTGGCGCTGCTGCCGGGCCCGGACGACTCCGCCACCGGCCCGCTGGCCGAGGGCCGGGTCCGGATCGCGGTCCGCGCCGCCGGACTCAACTTCCGTGACGTCGTGGTCGCGCTGGGTCTGGTCCCGAGGCTCGACGGGCTCGGCATCGAGGGCGCCGGCGTGGTCACCGGGATCGGTCCCGGGGTGGCCGGGGTCGCCGTCGGCGACCGGGTGATGGGCCTGTTCTCCGGCGCGTTCGGACCGGTCGCGGTGGCCGACCACCGGGCCGTCGTCCCGATGCCCGACGGCTGGTCGTTCGCCGAGGCGGCCGCCGTCCCGGTGGTCTTCCTGACCGCCTACCACGGCCTGCGGGACTTGGCGGACCTGCGGCGCGGCGAGAGCGTCCTGGTGCACTCGGCGGCCGGCGGGGTCGGCATGGCCGCGGTGCAGCTGGCCCGGCACTGGGGGGCCGAGGTCTACGGCACGGCCGGCCCGGGCAAGTGGGGCACGCTGCGCGCGTCGGGTCTGGACGAGGCGCACATCGCCTCCTCCCGGGACCTCGGCTTCGAGCAGCGGATCCTGGCGGCGACCGGCGGGCGCGGGGTCTCGGTCGTGCTCAACTCGCTGGCCGGCGAGTTCGTCGACGCCTCCCTGCGGCTGCTGACACGGGGCGGGCGCTTCCTGGAGATGGGGAAGACCGACCACCGGGACGGGGCCGAGGTGGCCGCCGCGCACCCCGGCGTCGACTACCGGATCTTCGACCTGATGGAGGTCGACCCCGGGCGGATCGGCGCGATGCTCCGGGAGGTGCTGGCCCTGTTCGCGGCCGGGGCCCTGCACCGGACGCCGCTGACCGTCTGGGACGTCCGGCGGGCCCCCGAGGCGTTCCGCCACCTCCGCCAGGCCCGGCACATCGGGAAGATCGTCCTGACCGTGCCCGCCGCGCCGGACCCGGACGGCACCGCGCTGATCACCGGCGCCCCGGGGACGCTGGGCGCGCTGACCGCCCGGCACCTGGTGACCCACCACGGCGTACGGCACCTGCTCCTGGCCTCGCGCCGGGGCGCGAAGGCCGACGGAGCCGCCGCCCTCGCCGCCGAGCTGACCGCCCTCGGCGCCACCGTGACCGTCGCCGCGTGCGACGTCACGGACGGCGGGGCGGTCGCCCGTCTGCTGGCCGGGATCCCGGCCGAGCACCCGCTGACGGCGGTGGTCCACACGGCGGGCGTGCTGGACGACGGGGTCGTCACCTCGCTGGACCGGGCGCGGCTGGACGGCGTCATGGCGCCGAAGGTGGACGCCGCCTGGCACCTGCACCGGCAGACCGAGCACCTGGACCTCGCGGTGTTCACCCTGTTCTCCTCCGCCACCGCCCTGGTGGGCGCCGCCGGACAGGGCAACTACGCGGCGGCCAACGCCTTCCTGGACGCCCTGGCCGCGCACCGGCGCTCGCGCGGCCTCCCGGCCCTCGCACTCGCCTGGGGGCTGTGGGCCGAACGCAGCGCCATGACGGGGCACCTCGACGGCGCCGACCTCGACCGGATGCGGCGGGTCGGCATGGGCGCGCTGTCCAGCGAGGAGGGGCTGGCACTCTTCGACGCCGCCCACCGCGCGGCCGCGCCGGTCCTGGTGCCGATGCGCCTGGACACCGCCTCCCTGCGGGCACGGGCGGCCTCCGGCGCCGGGCAGGCCGCCGTACCGCCGCTGCTGCGCGGGCTGGTCCGGGTGACCGGCCGCCGGACGGCCGCCGCGGCCTCGCCCACCGGGGGGACGACGCTGGCCCAGCGGCTCGCCGGACTCCGCGGGCCCGAGCGCGAGCGGCTGGTCTTGGACCTGGTGCTCGACGAGACGGCCGTGGTGCTGGGGCACGGTCTCGCCGGCGCGGTCGACGCCCGCCGGGCGTTCCGGGACCTCGGCTTCGACTCGCTGGCCGCCACCGAGCTGCGGAACCGGCTGAACGCCGCGACCGGACTGCGGTTGCCGACCACCACCGTGTTCGACCACCCGACGCCCGCCGAACTCGCGGCCCTCCTGCGGGCCCGGCTCGTCGGCGAGGCCGAGGCCACCGGGGCGCCGGTACCGGACGCCCGCGCCGGGGCGGCCGTCTACCGGGAACTCGACCGGCTGGAGGGCGCGCTCGGCGCGGTGGCGCAGGACGACGAGGCGGTCGCCGGCATCACCGAGCGCCTCGAAGCCCTCCTCGGGAAGTGGAAGGAGGCCCGCGCCTTCGAGACGGGGGCCACCGAGGACCGGCGGGACTACGAGTCCGCCACCGTCGACGACATCTTCTCGCTCATCGACGAGGAATTCGGCCTGTCCTGATCCGCCCCCGCTCCGCCCGGTCCGGTGCTGCCCCGCCCCGCTCCGTGCTGTCCCGCTGCTCCCTGCGGCTCCCCTGTCCCGACCGCCCGGCCTGACCTCGAACGGCGCTCCCGGCCTCTACCCGTTGGACGGATTCCCGATGGATAACGAAGAGAAGCTCCTCGACTACCTGAAGCGTGTCTCGGCCGACCTGCGGCAGACCAGGGAGCGGCTGCGGGCGGTGGAGGCCGCGTCGGGCGAGCCGGTGGCCGTGGTGGGCATCGGCTGCCGGTACCCCGGCGGGGTGCGGTCGCCGGAGGACCTGTGGCGGCTGGTGGTGGACGGCGGGGACGCCGTGGGGCCGCTGCCGACCGACCGGGGCTGGGACAACGAGGCACTGTTCGATCCCGAGGCGGCGCGGCCGGGGTCCAGCTATGTGCGGACCGGTGGGTTCCTGGATGCCGCAACCGAGTTCGACGCGGGGTTCTTCGGGATCTCGCCGCGGGAGGCGCTGGCGATGGACCCGCAGCAGCGGTTGCTGCTGGAGACCTCGTGGGAGGCGGTGGAGCGGGCGGGGATCGACCCGGACTCGTTGCGGGGGAGCCGGACGGGCGTCTTCGCCGGGGCGCTCTCCCAGGAGTACGGCCCCCGGCTGCACGAGGGCGCGGACGACCTCGCCGGCTACCTGCTGACGGGCAACACGCTCAGCGTGCTGTCCGGCCGGGTTTCGTACGCGTTGGGGTTGGAGGGGCCGGCGGTGACGGTGGACACGGCGTGTTCGTCGTCGTTGGTGGCGTTGCACCTGGCGGTGCAGTCGTTGCGGTCGGGTGAGTGCGACCTGGCGCTGGCCGGCGGGGTGACGGTGATGTCGACTCCGGGGATGTTCGTGGAGTTCTCGCGGCAGCGGGGGTTGTCGAGGGACGGTCGGTGCCGTTCCTTCTCGGTGGATGCCGAGGGGTTCGGTATGGCCGAGGGTGTCGGGGTCCTGCTGGTGGAGCGGCTGTCGGACGCGCGGCGGTTGGGGCATCCGGTGCTGGCGGTGGTGCGGGGCAGTGCGGTGAACCAGGACGGTGCGTCGAACGGTCTGACGGCGCCGAACGGTCCTTCGCAGCAGCGGGTGATCCGGCAGGCGCTGGCGAACGCCGGACTGTCCGCGCCGGACGTGGACGTGGTGGAGGCCCATGGCACCGGGACCCGCCTCGGCGACCCGATCGAGGCCCACGCGCTGCTCGCCACCTACGGCCAGGACCGCCCGGCGGACCGGCCGTTGTACCTCGGGTCGGTCAAGTCCAACATCGGGCATCCGCAGGCGGCCGCCGGGGTGGCGGGTGTGATCAAGATGGTGTCGGCGATGCGGGCGGGTGTGCTGCCCAGGACGCTGCACGCCGAGCAGCCCTCGCCGGAAGTGGACTGGGACGCGGGGTCGGTGGAGTTGCTGACGGAGGCCCGGGAGTGGGGTTCTTCGGTGGAGCGGCCGCGTCGGGCGGCTGTCTCCTCCTTCGGGATCAGCGGGACCAATGCGCATGTGGTGCTGGAGCAGGCACCGCTGGAGGAGCCGTCGGCCGCGTCGTCGGGGCCGGGGGTGGTGCCGCTGGTCGTGTCCGCGCGGGGCGGGTCGGCGTTGCGCGCGCAGGCGGCGCGGTTGGCCGACTGGTGGGAGGCGCGGGACGGCCTGGGTGTGCCGGACGTGGCCTATTCGCTGGCCTCGGGGCGTGCGCGGCTGGAGCGCCGGGCCGTGATCGTGGCGGGGGACCGGGCCCAGGCGCTGGCGGGCGTCCGTGCTTTGGCTTCGGGTGAGCCGTCGCCCGCGCTGGTGGAGGGTACGGCCGATCTGCCGGACGCCTCCGGCGTGGTGTTCGTGTTCCCGGGTCAGGGGGCGCAGTGGGCGGGGATGGGTGGGGAGTTGCTGGATTCCTCGCCGGTGTTCGCGGCGCGGTTGGCGGAGTGTGCGGAGGCGTTGCGGCCGTTCGTCGGTTGGGATCTGCTCGATGTGGTGCGGGGCGTGCCCGGCGCGCCTTCGCTGGACCGGGTGGATGTGGTCCAGCCGGTGTCCTTCGCGGTGATGATCGCACTGGCCGAGCTGTGGCGTTCCTACGGTGTCGAGCCGTCGGCGGTCGTCGGCCATTCACAGGGGGAGATCGCGGCGGCGTGTGTGGCGGGTGCGTTGTCGCTGTCGGAGGCGGCGCGGATCGTGGCGTTGCGCAGCCGGGTGATCGCGGAGCGGTTGGCGGGCCGGGGCGGGATGGTGTCGCTGGCGTTGAGCCCGGTCGAGGCGGGGGAGTTGGTGGCTGCCGCGGAGGGCCGGTTGTCGGTGGCGGCGGTGAACGGGCCGGGGTCGGTGGTGGTGTCGGGGGAGCCGGCGGCGTTGGAGGGGCTGCTGGCGGACTGTGAGGCGCGGGGGTTGCGGGCGCGTCGGATCCCGGTCGACTACGCCTCGCACTCCGCGCAGGTCGAGACCGTCCGGGAGCACCTGCTCGACGCGCTCGGCCCGGACCGCGCGGCGGCCTCGGAGGTGGCGTTCTACTCCACCGTCACCGGGGACCTCCTGGACACCGAGGGGATCGACGCCGACTACTGGTACCGCAACCTGCGCGAGACCGTGCGCTTCGACCAGGCCGTCCACCGGCTCTTCGCACAGGGCCACGGCGTCTTCATCGAGGTCAGCCCCCACCCGGTCCTGCGCCCGGGCATCGAGGAGACGGTCGACGCCGTGGTGGTCGGGTCGTTGCGGCGGAACGAGGGCGGGCTTGGGCGTTTCCTCGCGTCGGTGGCCGAGGTGTGGGTGCGTGGTGTGCCGGTGGACT
>NZ_JBEPAA010000086.1:0-32097 GCF_040298365.1 Kitasatospora sp. NPDC001603 | reverse complement strand
CGGTCCGGGGCTTCGCCGTCGGCCGGGTGCCCGGCCCCGCGCACCGTCAGAGCGCGCTCCGCGCGCCGGTCACCAGGGCGGCCAGCAGGCAGCCGAAGCCGGCCGTCGCGGCGACCGTCCGCACGGTGTTCCAGCCCACCCAGCTGCTCTCGAAGGTCTCCCGGACGGCCGCCAGGTCCGGGATGCGGTCGAGCGAACCGGCCGCCGCCAGCTGATCGTTGAGCGGGACGTTCACCGCGCCCGTGACCACCAGCACCACCGTGTAGAGCACCGCCGCCGCGATCAGCCAGGGCAGCAGCCGCCGGTCGCCGCCGCGGAACTGCAGCACCACGGCGAGCACGGTGAGCGCGAGCGCGCCGAGGAAGACCAGCATGAACCAGCCGTTCAGGATGGCCACGTTGATCCGCTGCATGGTCTCCACGAAGGTCCGGTCGTCGGCCTTGCCGAGCCCCGGCATGACGGAGCAGGAGAAGGCGAAGAAGAGACCCGCGCTCAGTCCCATGGCCAGGGTCGCCGCCAGCAGTACCGCACTTCTGAATCCCGCCATCCCTCACACTCCCCGTCGTGAACGCCCGCTGTCGGACACCCCCGAGTCAACCGCCCCGGCGGGCGCCCGCACCATCGTCGAGCCACTCGACCGCATACGCGGGCGTCCACACCCGGCGTCTACACTCGGGCGCCATGGACGCACTGGCCGGACTGCTGGCGGGGCCGAGGGCCCGGGGCGCCTTCCTGATCCGCTCGGTCCTCACCCCGCCCTGGGCGATCCGGGTCGAGGACCGGGCACCGCTCACCCTGATCACACCCGTGCGCGGCACCGCCTGGGTGCTGCCCGACCACGGCGCCGCCGTCCGGCTCGACACCGGGGACGTGGCGATCGCCCGGGGCCCGGACGCGTACGTGCTCGCCGACACCCCCGCCACCCCGCCCCGGGTGGTGATCCACCCCGACCAGAGCTCCAGCACCCCGGCCGGCGACGGGCTGTGCGCGACGATGGCGCTCGGTACCCGCACCTGGGGCGATGCCACCGACGGCCCGGACGTGCTGCTCAGCGGGACGTACCAGCTGCGCGGCGAGGTCAGCCGGGGCCTGCTGGAGGCGCTGCCCCCGTTGCTGGTGGTGACCGCGGACTCCTGGCACTCCCCGCTGATCGACCTGCTCGGCGAGGAGATCGGCAAGGACCTGCCGGGTCAGGACGCGGTACTGGACCGGCTGTTGGACCTGTTGCTGATCGCCACCCTGCGCACCTGGCTGGCCCGGCCCGAGTCCGACGCCCCGGCCTGGTACCGCGCCCACACCGACCCGCTGGTCGGTCACGCGTTGCGGCTGCTGCACGGCGACCTCGCCCACCCCTGGACGGTGGCGGGCCTGGCCGCCGAGGTCGGCGTCTCCCGGGCCGCGCTGGCCCGCCGGTTCGCCGAGCTGGTCGGCGAACCGCCGATGTCCTACCTCACCGGCCGGCGGCTGGCGCTGGCCGCCGACCTGCTGCACGACCCGGCCGCCACGCTCGGCGCAGTCGCCCACCGGGTCGGCTACGGCAGCCCGTTCGCCCTCTCCACCGCCTTCAAGCGGGTGCACGGCGTCAGCCCGCAGGAGCACCGCTCGGCCGGACCGGTCGCCGCCGGGGGCTGACCCCGGGGCGACCGGTCCGCGAGGTGCTCCCGCCGGCGCGGTGCTTCCGCTGACGCGGTGTTCAGGGACGCGCTGCTCAGAGCGCGGTGGGCTCCAGGGCCGGCGCCTGGTTCGCGGTGCCCGGGTCCGTGCCCTTGCCCCCCGCGGTGGGGCGCCGGGCCGGGAGCAGCAGGGCCGCCACACCGGCGAGTGCCACCGTCACGGAGCCGAGCACGACCGCCGGGTACAGGCCGTCGACGAAGCGCTGCGCGCTCTCGTAGCCGCCCTGGGCGGAGAAGACCGACGACATGACGGCCACGCCGAGCGCCCCGCCCACCTGGCGAAGCGCGCTGTTGGCCCCCGAGGCGATGCCCTGTTCCTGCGGGCGGACGCTGGACATGACCAGGTTGGAGGCGGGTGCGAAGAACAGGGCCATGCCGACGCCGCTGATGATCAGGGCCGGCAGCTGGGCGGCGTACGAGGTGTGCGGGGTGGCCACGGCCGCGATGTAGCCGAGGCCCGCGGCCTGGAGGAACAGGCCGGCCGCCACCACCGGACGGCCGCCGAACCGGTCGGAGAGGATGCCGGCGAAGGGGGAGACGAGCATCGGCATGCCGGTCCAGGGCAGCATCCGCAGCCCGGCCTCGGTCGGCGAGTAGCCGAGGACGCCCTGCATGTACTGGCTGATCAGGAAGATCGAGCCGAACATGCCCAGGAACATCAGCAGGCTCGCGGCGTTGATCGCGGAGAAGGCGCGGGACCGGAAGAGCCGCATGGGGAGCATCGGGTTCCTGGCGCGGATGCCGTGCACCACGAAGGCGGCCAGCAGGGCGGTGCCCGCGACCAGGCCGGTCAGCACGGAGGAGTCGGTCCAGCCGTCGGAGGGGGCGCGCACCATGCCGTACACGATCCCGAAGAGGCCGCCGCTGACGAGGAGGGTGCCGGGGATGTCGAGCGTGGCGCCGTCGCCGTGGGACTCGGCGAGGCGCAGGCGGGCGAGCGGCAGGACGGCGAGGCCCAGCGGGACGTTCAGCCAGAAGATCCAGTGCCAGGAGACGTGTTCGGTGAGGCTGCCGCCGATGAGCGGGCCCAGGGCGACCCCGAGTCCGTTGATGGCCCCGAGGATGCCGTAGGCCATCCCGCGCTTCTCGGGGGGCACCGCGGCGCTGAGCAGGGTCAGGGTCAGCGGCATCATGACGGCCGCGCCGACGCCCTGGACGGCGCGTGCCGCGATCAGGGAGTCGATGCCGGGCGCGAGGGCCGCGGCGGCGGAGGCGACCGTGAAGACGGTCATACCGGCGAGGAAGAGCCGCCTGCGGCCGAACCGGTCACCGAGCGCCGCGCCGAACATCAGCAGGACCGCGAAGGTGAGTGTGTACGCGCTCACGATCCACTCCAGGCTGTCCAGCCCTCCTCCGAGGTCCTCGCGGATGGCGGGCAGGGCGGTGGTGACCACCAGGTTGTCGAGGGCCGACATGAATCCGGCGGTACCGGTGATCACGAGGGCCCAGGTGACACCCCCTCGGCGTGCCGTCTGCTGCTGTGACATTGCTTCCCCCCAGCGGTTGATGCGTGTTCTGGAATGTAGTTATCGCTTACTAACTTTGCGGCCCGTGACAGACCCCGGATGCCGGGACGGCGCGGGCCGCCCCGGCGGATCCGGCCGCGCCTACGCTCGCGCCTGCGCCTACGCCCGCGCCTACGCCTCCGGTGGGACCACGACCTGGTCGAGGCGGATGCCCTCCCAGACCCGGTGCCCGGCCGGGAACCCCATGGCCATCAGGGTGTTGATGAGCATGCCGTAGGCCAGGAACCTCGTGGTCTCGTCGCCGTCGGCCTCCAGCGGGAGGTTCACGGCGTCCCAGAGCTGCGTCCAGGCGGCCCGGACGGTCTCGCCGAACCCGCTGTCCCCGTCCGCCTCGACGGAGGCCACGGCGATGTAGGTCTGCATCTGCATCTGGAGCTTCTCGGGGTCGTCCGCGATCAGCCGCATGTACGCCCTCGCCATGGCGCGCATGGCTTCCTTGCCCGCCAGCCCCTTCGCGGCCTCCTCGAACACCCGGCCGGTGTCCTCGATGCAGCGGAGCGAGGCGGCGACGAAGATCGCCTTCTTGCTCGGGAAGAGCCGGAACAGGTAGGGCTGCGAGACGCCGACCCGCTTGGCGATCGCCTCCGTGGATGTGCCGTGGTACCCGCGCCGCGCGAACTCGGCGATCGCCGCGCGGACCACGCTCTCGCGCCTGTCCTCTGCGCTCATCCTGACCATGCGGGCAAGTTAGTGGGTAATCACTAACTACGTCAACGGATCCGGTGCGGGGTGCCAGCCGTTCGAGCGTCCGAGCCGGTTGGACGGCGCCGCCCCTTACGTCTACATTCCTGTCGTCGTATGCGAAGGCCCGGAGCGCCGCACGTCGGCCCCCGGGAGAGTGCCGACACCACTGGGAAGGTGCATGTGAGCGCGATCACCGTCGGACAGGCCGTTGTCCTGGGAGTCGTGGAGGGGGTGACCGAGTTCCTGCCGATCTCCTCCACCGGCCATCTGAAGATCACCGAGGGGCTGATGGGCATCCCGGTCGACGACGCCTCCGTCGTCGGTTTCACCGCCGTCATCCAGGTCGGCGCCATCGCGGCCGTGCTGCTCTACTTTCTCAAGGACATCGTGCGGATCGTCTCCGCCTGGGGCCGAGGCCTGGTGAACCGCGAGGAGCGGTACCACCACGACTACAAGTTCGCCTGGTGGGTCATCTTCGCGACGGTCCCGATCGTCGTGGTCGGCCTGGCCGCCAAGCCCCTGATCAAGGGCCCGCTGGCCTCGCTCTGGGTGGTGGCCGGCTCCCTGATCGTCGGCAGCGGCGTGATGTGGGCGGCCGACCAGATGGGCCGCCACAAGCGCGGCGAGGACGACACCGGCTTCAAGGACGCGATGATCGTCGGCTCGGCCCAGATCCTCGCGCTGCTGTTCCCCGGCTTCTCGCGCTCCGGCGCGACGATGTCCGCGGGCCTGATGCTCGACCTCGAACGGGTGGCCGCGACGAGGCTCTCCTTCTTCCTCGGCATCCCCGCCCTCACCGGCGCCGGCCTGTACGAGCTGAAGGACGCCCTGGGCGCCGGGGTCAGCACGACGCCGCTGGTCGTCGGCACCGCGGTCTCCTTCGTGGTCGCCTACGGCTCGATCGCCTGGCTGCTGAAGTACGTCGCCAAGCACTCCTTCAACGCCTTCGTCGCCTATCGGATCGCCATCGGCGTGATCCTCCTCGGCCTGCTCGGCTCGGGCGTGCTGACCGCCTGACCCGCGGCCGGGACCGGGCGCCCGGTCAACCCGTTGGCCGTCACGGTGGCCCGGGAGTTCTTCGTCGGGATCAAGATCAGCGGCGAGGCCCTGTTCGGCGTGGTCTGCGACCTGCGGGCCGGTCCGCGGGTCGCCGGCGGCCGTCAGCTGGGCGAGGACCGCGGCCCGGAGGCCGTCTGCGGGCTGCTGGGTGAACTCGTCGAGGAACTCCTCGACGCCGACCCGGTGTTCCGGGAGCG
The DNA here is from genome assembly GCF_040298365.1 of Kitasatospora sp. NPDC001603. Lineage (NCBI taxonomy): Bacteria > Bacillati > Actinomycetota > Actinomycetes > Kitasatosporales > Streptomycetaceae > Kitasatospora > Kitasatospora sp. NPDC001603. The sequence continues at coordinate 26,958 of NZ_JBEPAA010000086.1, read as the reverse complement.
TACGAGGCGCCTCGGGGTCGCGGTCTCCGGTGCCGTGGACCGGTCGGCCGGCCTCGTCCGGTACTCCGTCCTTCCCGGCTGGCGCGACGTCCCGCTGGCGGACGAACTGGCGCGGGCGACCGGGCTGAGCGTCACGGTGGAGAACGACGTCAAGGCCCTGACCGCTGCCGAGCACTGGTTCGGCGAGGGGATCGGGACGGAGAACTTCGCGCTGGTCACGATCGGTTCGGGGGTCGGCTCCGGGCTGGTCGTCAACGGCCGACTGGTCGCCGGGGCCTACGGGGTCGCCGGCGAGCTGGGGCACATCAGCATCGACCCGGACGGCCCGCCCTGCCACTGCGGCGGGGTCGGCTGCGTCGAGGTCTTCGCGGCCAGCGGCGCCATCCTCGCCTCGGCCCGCGGTGCGACCGGCCGCGCGGACCTCGACTTCGACGACGTCGTCCAGCTCGCCCGGGCCGGCGACCGGGCCGCCAGGGAGGCCTTCGCCACGGCCGGCCGGGCCATCGGGGTCGGCATCGCCACCCTGGTGAGCCTCCTCGGGTCCGAGCGGGTCGTCGTCACCGGTGAAGGGCTCGACACCTACGACCTCTTCGGGATCCACATCAGGGAGGCGTACGCCGCGCACTGCTTCAAGGCGGCGGCGAAGTGCCCGCTGACCCTGCGTCCGCTTCCGTGGGAGGAGTGGGCCCGGGGCGCCGCCGTCCTGGGCATCCAGGCGCTCCTCCCGTAGTGCGGGCCCCGGGCCGGTCCGGCTGTCCGCGGGGCGCTCCGGGGCGGCGAAGGTCACCCCTTGCCGTAATGAGGCGTGTGCAACTATTGTCGTACGCAGTAGGGCGTGACTGCAAGTATTTGGACGGCGCCGCCGCCTCATTCAGGAGACCCGACATGAGCACCACTCTCTTCACCCCGTACACCCTGCGGTCGCTGACCGTCCCCAACCGTGTCTGGATGGCGGCGATGTGCCAGTACAGCGCCGTGCCGGACGGCGACGGGGCCGGTGTCCCGACGGACTGGCACTTCACCCACCTCGCGGCCCGCGCCACCGGCGGCACGGGGCTGATCGTCACCGAGGCCACCGCCGTCAGCCCGGAGGGCCGCATCAGCCCGTACGACCTCGGCATCTGGAACGACACCCAGGTCGAGGCGTTCCGGCGGATCACCGCCTTCCTGAAGGCGCAGGGCACGGTTGCCGCGATCCAGCTCGCCCACGCAGGGCGCAAGGCCTCCACCGAGCGCACCTGGGTCGACCGCGGCCGCGCCATCGGCCCGGACGAGGCCCACGGCTGGACGCCGGTGGCCCCGAGCGCCGTGCCCTTCTCCCCGGCGCACACCACGCCGGAGGAGCTGACGGAGGAGCAGATCGGTGATGTCGTACGGCAGTTCGCCGACGCCGCCCGCCGGGCGCTCGACGCCGGCTTCCAGGTCGCCGAGATCCACGGTGCCCACGGCTACCTGATCCACCAGTTCCTCTCGCCCCACAGCAACCACCGCACCGACGCCTACGGTGGCTCCTTCGAGGGACGGATCCGCTTCGCGCTGGAGGTCGTCGACGCCGTCCGGGCGGTGTGGCCGCAGGACCTGCCGCTCTTCTTCCGGATCTCCGCGACCGACTGGCTCACCGAGGACCCGCAGGACGACCGCGAGGGCTGGACGTCGGAGGACACCGTCCGGTTCGCCAAGGAGCTCCAGGCCCGTGGCGTGGACCTGATGGACATCTCCACCGGAGGCATCGCCCCCGACGCCAGGATCACCGCCGGCCCCGGCTACCAGGTGCCCTTCGCCGAGGCGGTGCGCAACGGGACCGGCATGCCGGTGGCGGCCGTCGGCCTGATCACCGACCCCGCCCAGGCCGAGGAGATCCTGGCCGCCGGCCGGGCCGACGCCGTCCTGCTCGGCCGCGAACTCCTGCGCGACCCCTACTGGCCCCGCCACGCCGCCAGCACCCTCGGCGCCCCCCTTCCCGCCCCGGTCCAGTACCACCGCGCCTGACCCCGGCTCCGGCCGCCGGGGCGCGCCCCGGCGGCCCCCGGCCGGTCAGCCCGACGGTGGGCGGCTGCCCCAGTCGAGGCGGAGGACGGCGAGGTCGTCGGTGTGGCGGCCGGCGTTGAGGGCGTGGGTCTCCTTGATGAGGAGGTCGACGTGGGCGGCCGGGTCGGCCGGGGGCAGGGTGCCGATCAGTCGGAGCAGGCCGTCGACGCCGAGCCGTCCCTTCGTCGTCCCGTTGTGCCCCTCGGTGAGGCCGTCGGTGTAGAGGGTGAGCGCGCCGTCGGCCGGGAGGGGGATGACGGTCGGGGTCCAGCTGCCCAGTCCGGGGGCGATGCCCAGGGCGATGCCGTGGGCGGCGGTCAGCTCACGGGTGCCGTGCGCCGTGGTGAGCAGGGGCTCGTGGTGGCCGGCCAGGTAGAGGGTGGCCGTGGTGGCGTTCTGGTCGAGCGTGAGGAGCGTGCAGGTGGCGAAGAGCACCTGGTTGCCGCGTTCGGCGATCAGGATGCGCTCCATCAGGTGGAGCAGGCTCTCGCCGCGGTGTCCGCCGAGTACCAGGGAGCGCCAGGCGATCCGCAGCAGCACGCCGAGTGCGGCGGCGTCGGGGCCGTGTCCGCTGACGTCGCCGACGACGGCGTGCAGCAGTCCGTCGTCGCCCTCCACGACGTCCAGGAAGTCCCCGCCGAGCAGGGCCGTGCTGGCTCCGGGCAGGTAGCGGGCGGTCACCGTGACCGTGGAGGTGCCGAGGATCGGCGGGGGCAGCAGCCCCCGCTCCAGGCGGGCGTTCTCCTCGGCCCGCAGGCGGGCGGCCTGGGCCTCGATGCTGGCGCGCTCGGTCTGGCTGCGGTACACGGCGTAGCGCACGGTGCGGTGCAGCAGGTCCGCCTCGACCTTGCCCTTGACGAGGTAGTCCTGGGCGCCGGCGGCCATCGCCTCGGTGCCCGCCTGGGCCTCCGCCATGCCGGTGAGGACGATCACCGCCGTGTGGGGGGCGACGGCGCGGACGGCGGTGACCGCGGCGGTGCCCGTGGCGTCGGGCAGGTGCAGGTCGAGGAGGATGCAGTCGGCCGGGTGGGCGGCGAGGGCGGCGCTGGCCTCGGCGAGGGTGGGCCGGGTGGTGAGTTCGAACCGCAGCCCGGTGTCGTGGAGGAGCTCCTCCACGAGCAGGGCGTCGCCCTGGTCGTCCTCGATGAGGAGGACGCGGTACAGCGGTTCGTCGGGGGCGGCGCCGGGGGTGGCTGCCACGGCCGTGCTCATCGTTCCTGCTCCGTGTCGGATCGGGCCGCGGTCTCGCCGGTCGGCGGGCCGGGGCGCTGCGGCGGTTCGGGCGCCAGGGTGAAGGTGATGCGGGCGCCCTCGCGGTGGTCGGGGTCGATGGCGATGGTGCCGCCGTGGAACTCGACGATCTTCTTGCACATCGCCAGCCCGATGCCGCTGCCGGAGTAGGCGTCCTTGGTGTGCAGCCGCTGGAAGATCACGAACACCTTCTCGGCGAACTCCGGTGCGATGCCGATGCCGTTGTCGGTCACCGCGAAGTGCCAGAGCGCGTCCTCCCGGACGGCCGAGACGTGGATCTCCGGCGCCACGCCGGGCCGGCGGAACTTGACCGCGTTGCCGATCAGGTTCTGCCAGAGCATCCCCATCTGGGTGGGGTCGGCGACCAGGGTCGGCAGCGGATCGTGGGTGATCTTCGCTTCGGCCTCCTCGATGCCCACGCTCAGCGCGGCCAGGGTCTGTTCCAGCACCTGGTCCAGGTCGACCTCCTGGTGGGCGTGGTGGAGCCGGCCCACCCGGGAGAAGTCGAGGAGGTCGTTGATGAGGACCTGCATGCGGTTCGCACCGTCGACCGCGAAGGCGATGTACTGGTCGGCCTTGGCGTCGAGCCGGCCCCCGTAGCGGCGCTGGAGGAGCTGGGTGAAGCTGGAGACCTTGCGCAGCGGCTCCTGGAGGTCGTGGGAGGCGACGTAGGCGAACTGCTCCAGCTCGGTGTTGGACCGCTGGAGGTCCGCCGCCTGCTCGTCCAGGCGCAGCCGGGCCTCCTCGGTGAAGGCCAGTTCCCGCACCAGGCGCCGGCGCATGGAGTCGATCTCGCCGCTCAGGCGCCGGAGGTCGGCGGGGCCGGTCGGGGTGATGGGGTGGTCGAAGTCGCCGCCGCCGATGGTGCGGGCGTCCGCGACGAGTTGGTCCAGCGGCTCGGTGATGCCCCGGCGCAGCCCCTCGAACACCAGGGCGGCGAGGGCGGCGATCAGCACGGCGACGGCGCCGAACACCCAGTTCCGCAGCCGCATCATGGCGGCGAGGTCGCTCCGCGCGGCGTCGCGGTCCTCGCGCAGCCGGTCCTCCTGGCCGCTCAGGGCGGCCCGTACGTCGTCGAAGGCGTTCTTGCCCTCCAGGGCGCTGCCGGCCGCGAGCGGCGAGGGCGTGCCGGGTGGCGCGGCGGCGATCGGCCGGGCGATCCGCTCCTGCCAGCTCGTCACGGCGTCCTGCACGGCCTTCAGGTCGGCGAGGCCGGAGGGGTCGTCGTGGAGCAGTTCCGTCAGCTGTGCGGTCTCCGTCCGCTGCTCGGCGAGCCCCTGCTGGTAGGGCGCCATGAACTCCGGGGTGCCGGTGAGGCCGTAGCCGCGGATCCCGGTCTCCTGGTTGAGCAGGGCCGACTCCAGGCGGAACGCGCTGGCGAGCGCGGGGGAGCGCACGTCCACCAGGTCGGTGCTGATCGACTGGGTGCGGGACAGTACCCACGCCCCCGCCACTCCGAGCAGGGTGAGGATCACCAGGGACGCGGTGACTCCCACCCGGAGCCACCGCCGGGTCGTCCAGGTGGCAAGGCCCCCGCCGGACCTCCGGTCACTGTCGTCGCCGGTCATCGTGTCAACTCCTCGCTCTGCCCGATGCCTTCGATCGGATGCGGCGAGGCCACTCTAGAGGGCGGACGACAACGGTTGTTGTCGCGGGTTGGTTCTGGGCCTAGAGTGCCTGACATGCCCGGCAAGAACTTCGTACTGCGTACCACCTCGCAGGAGGCGGCCGCGATCGCGGACGCCGCGATGGGAGACCTCGCCCGGCGGCTGGCCGGGCGGCTGACGGCGGTCCCCGCCGCTCCCGCGGTGAGCGACACCGCCCAGGCGCTGAGCCTGCTCCACGTACTCGACCACCTCCGGCAGGCCACCGAACGGCTCCAGCGGGAGGCGGCCGGCGACGCCGCGCGGGCGGGGGCCGGCTACCCGCAGATCGGCGCCGCCTGCGGCATGACCCGTCAAGGCGCCCGTCGGCGCTGGCCGGGGCTTTTCCACCACCCGACCGAGAACCCGCGGAGCACCCGATGATGACCACCGCCCGCCCCTTCGATGTCCTGCTCGTGGAGGACGACGCCGCCGACGCGATGCTCATCGAGGAAGCCCTCTCCGAGCGCGGGGAGCGCAACCTGGTCCAGGTCACCGACGGCGTCGCCGCCCTCGAATACCTGCGCGCCCCGGACAGCGTGCGTCCCGACCTCATCGTCCTCGACCTCAACATGCCCCGGATGAACGGGCGCGACCTGCTGAAGGTCCTGAAGAACGACGACGACCTGCGGACCATCCCGGTGGTCGTGCTCACCACCTCCACCGCCCCGGACGACGTCACCGGCGCGTACAGCAGCCACGCCAACGCGTACGTGGCCAAGCCCGTCAACCTGGACGAGTTCGAGCAGGCCGTCCAGACCATCGACGCCTTCTACCTCGACACCGCCACCCGCCCCCGCCCCTGAACGTCCCCGCCCCTGAACGCCCCCGCTCCTGAACGGGCCGGGGACCGCAGCCGCGGACATGGTCGTGCCCGGGTCCGCCCGGGCACGACACGGGCGGACCCGGGCACGTCGGCGGCCGCCCGTCGACGCCCGTCAGGCGATGCGGCGGGCGCCGTCGGCGGGAGTGGCCGCGAAGGTGCGCGGCGGGGCGTGGCCGGCGGCCGCGAAGGCCGCGGTGACGGCGGCGGTGACGCGGTCGGCGTCGTCCTGCTGGACGAGCGCGATGACCGAGCCCCCGAAGCCGCCGCCGGTCATCCGGGCGCCGAGGGCGCCGGCGGCCACGGCGGTGTCCGCGGCGAGGTCGGTCTCGGGGCAGGAGACCGCGTAGTCGTCGCGGAGCGAGGCGTGCCCGGCGGTGAGGACCGCGCCGAGGCCGGCCAGGTCGCCGGCGTCGAGCAGGGCGGTGGCCTGCCGTACCCGGTCGTCCTCGGTGACCACGTGGCGGACCAGCGGCCGCAGTTCGGCCGGCAGCCGGTCGAGGGCCGCGGGCAGGGCGTCGGCCGTGAGGTCGCGCAGGGCGGCGAGGCCGAGCAGCTCGGCGGCCCGCTCGCAGCCGGCCCGCAGCTTCGCGTAGGCGCCGTCGGCGAGGTCGTGCTTGACCCGGGTGTCGATCACGAGCAGCCGCAGGCCGGCGCCTTCGAGGTCGAGCGGCACCTGGCGGGTGGTGAGGTCGCGGGTGTCCAGGAGGAGCGCGTGGCCCGCGCGGCAGCACAGGGAGGCGGTCTGGTCCATGATCCCGCAGGGGACGCCGACGTAGGCGTTCTCGGCGCGCTGGGCGAGCAGGGCGAGCTGCATCCTGTCCAGGCCGAGGTGGTACAGGTCGTTGTAGGCGGTGACGACGGCGCACTGCAGGGCGGCGGACGAGGAGAGGCCGGCGCCCTCGGGGACGTCGCTGTCGACCAGCAGGTCGGCGCCGGCGACGGCGTGGCCCGCGTCGCGAAGGGCCCGGACGACGGCCGCGGGGTACGCGGTCCAGCCGGTGGGGCTCCCGGGCTCCAGCTTGTCGAGGTCGAGGGTGGTGATCTCGTCGCCGCCCCGGGTGCTGTGCAGGCGCAGCAGGCTGTCGGCACGGCGGCGGGCCTGGACGCGGGTGGTGTGGGGGAGGGCGACGGGAAGGACGAAGCCGTCGTTGTAGTCGGTGTGCTCGCCGATCAGGTTGACCCGGCCGGGGGCGGCCCAGGTGCCCTCGGGGTCGGCGGAGAACAGCGTCCGGAAGGTGGTCATGCGGGGTGCTCCAGGGTGAAGTTCCAGGCGTCGGCGACGATGTCGTCGAGGTTGGGGCGCTTGGGGGTCCAGCCGAGCCTCTGGTGGGCGCGCTCGGCGGAGGCCACCAGGACGGCGGGGTCGAGGACCTCGCCCGCCTCCTGGATCCGCCCCCGCACGAACTCGGCGCCGGCCGGCACCCCCTCGCGGAAGCCGGTGGAGAGGTCGTCCAGGACGGTCACCTGGTGTCCCGCCTCCAGCAGGTGGGCGGCGACCACGCTGCCGACATAGCCGGCGCCACCCGTGACCAGGTACTTGCGGGCGGCGCTCATGACGCCACCTCGCGCAGCCGCTCGGCGGCCGTCTCGGGCGACACGTCGTTGACGAAGGCGTCCATGCCGGACTCCACGCCGGCCAGGTACTTGAGCTTGTCGGCGGTCCGCCGGACGGTGAACAGCTCCAGGTGCAGGGCGAGCTCCGCGCCGTTGGTGGCGGGGGCCTGGTGCCAGGCGGAGATGTACGGGGTCGGCGCGGCGGGCCCGCCGGCGCCGGGCGCGGTGAACAGCCGGTCGAAGCGGCGCAGCAGCTCCAGGTAGACGCCGGGGAACTCGGCGCGCTCGGCCTCGGTGAGCTGGGTGAGGTCGCCGACCCGGCGGTTGGGGTAGAGGTGCACCTCGTAGGGCCAGCGGGCGGCGAACGGCACGAAGGCGGTCCAGTGCCGGCCGGTGAGGACGGTGCGCCGGGGGTCGCCGCGTTCGGCGTCGAGCAGGTCCTCGAAGAGGTTGCGGCCGGTGGCGGCCCGGTGCTTCGCGGCCTGCTCCACCATCCGGGCGGTGCGCGGGGTGGCGAAGGGGAAGGCGTAGATCTGGCCGTGCGGGTGGGCGAGCGTGACGCCGATCTCGGCGCCGCGGTTCTCGAAGCAGTAGACCTGCTCGACGCCCGGCAGTGCGGAGAGTTCGGCGGTGCGGTCGGTCCAGGCGTCCAGGACCAGCCGGGCGTGCGCCTCGTCCAGGGCGGCGAAGGACGACTGGTGGTCGGAGGTGAAGCAGACGACCTCGCAGCGACCGGTGCCGGCCAGGGCGGTGCGCAGCGGGTCGCCGGCGGCGCCCTCGGGGGCGGGGCTGTCCGCGGCGAGCGAGGGGAAGCGGTTCTCGAAGACGGCGACCTGGTAGTCGGCGTCGGGGATCTCGCTGAACCGGCCGTCGCGGGACGGGCAGAGCGGACATTCGTCGGCCGGCGGCTGGTACGTCCGGGCCTGGCGGTGGGCGGCGACGGTCACCCAGGCGCCGGTCACCGCGTCGCGGCGGATCTCCGAGCGGTTGGCCGGGGCCTCCAGGGGGCGGAGGTCCGCGGTGCCGCGGTGGGCGGGCACGTCGCTGTCGAAATAGATCAGCTCGCGCCCGTCGGCGAGCTTGCTGGTCGTCCTGATCACGGCTTCCTCTCGGCGGGGGTCCCGGGCGGCGAGTGCCTCGCTCCGCCAACGGACTGTGGCACCACATAATCAAACATAAATGAGCAAAAAGCAACGGTGGTGAATCGGGAACCTACGGCGAGCCTGGCACGGCGGGCGGCGGCCGCGCCAGGACGGACACGCGGGGCCCGACGAGCCGGTGCCGCAGGGTCCGGTGAGCGCCGGGGAAGCGGCTGGGTCCAGGCGGTTTCGCGGGTCGCGACGGTGCCCGAGGGGGCGCGCGGGCCGCGCCGGGCGCGCCCGGCGGCCGCCCCCAGGACGCGTCCGGGTCGCGGTTCGCCGCAGCCGCGGGCCGGAGGCGGCCAGGTCAACACGTTCCACCAGCAACGGGCGGGCGAGCCCCCGGACACGACCGGAAGGAGGTGCTCCGCCGTTCGATCCTGTTCTCCCCTGCGCTACGTTGGTGGCCGGCAGACCCGGCCCACGGCGCAACAGGCGCGCGGCCGTGGGCGGGACAGGGACCGGAACGGGGAGCGTCGTGGCGGAGCAGGGCATGCTGGCGCAGCAGCGTCGGGCGCTCATCCTGGAGTACGTCCGCAGGGACGGCGCCGTCCGGGTCGCCGACCTGGTGGAGGAGCTCGGCGTCTCGGACATGACCATCCGCCGGGACCTCGACGCGCTCGCCCGCAGCGGCGGAGTGGAGAAGGTCCACGGCGGCGCCGTCGCCGTGACCGGACCGACCGCGACCACCGACGAACCCGGCTTCGAGGCGAAGTCCACCCGGGAGTCCGCGGCCAAGGCGGCCCTCGCGGACGCGGCCGCCGCCCTGGTCGAGCCCGGCACCGTCGTCGCGCTCTCCGCCGGCACCACGTCCTTCGCCGTCGCCTCGCGCCTGCTCACCGTCCCCCGCCTGACCGTCGTCACCAACTCCCTGCCCGTCGCCGAGCTGCTGCGCACCGCCCGCCGGGAGCTGGGCGACGCGGCGCCGACCCTGCTGGTCACCGGCGGCAGCCCGACCCGCTCGGCGGCGCTGGTCGGCCCGCTGGCCGACCAGGCGATCCGCAGCCTCCACATGGACCTGCTGATCCTCGGCACGCACGGGGTCTCCGAGCAGGCCGGGCTCACCACCCCCAACCTCGCCGAGGCCGAGACCAACCGGGCCCTGGTGGCCGCCGCGCGCCGGGTGGCCGTGGTCGCGGACCACACCAAGTGGGGTGTGGTGGCGCTGAGTTCCTTCGCCACGCTGGCCGAGGTGGACTGCTTCGTGACCGACGACGGAATCTCCGGCCAGGCCCGCGCGGTGCTGGCGGACACGGTCGGCGAACTCGTCGTCGCGCCCGTCCCCAAGGACTGACCCGTCCCCAAGGACTGACCCGTTCCCGAGGGGCGACCGGGTCCCGAGGACCGACCCGTTCCCGAGGGCCGACAGGCCGTGTCGCCGCCGGTCCGCCGCGGTCACTCCGGCGGCCGCGGCCCCCGCAGGAGCGGGCCGGGCTTCCTGCCGTCGGTCTCCGGGACGGCGCCGGGGGTGGTGATGATCAGCTTGCCGACCCGCTCCGCGAGGACGGCACGGGCCTGCGGCGGCATCCCGTCGTCGGTGACGAACCAGCCGATCTGGTCCAGGTCGGCGAAGGTGCTGAGCCCCGTGACACCCCACTTGGTGTGGTCCGCCGCCACCGCGACGCGGCGGGCGCGCGAGATGAACATCCGGTTGGCCTGGGCCTCCGCGAGATTGGGGCTGGTGAGCCCCTCGTTCTCGGTGACCCCGTGGGTGCCGAGGATCAGCAGGTCGACGTGGAGCGAGGCGATGGCCTGGTCGGTGATGGGCCCGACGAGGGCCTCGGAGGGGGTCGCACTGCCGCCGGTCAGGAGTACGACGGGCGGCCGCTGGGCGGTGTCCGTGGCGCCGCGCACCAGGCGTTCGATCGGCAGCGAGTTGGTGAGGATGGTCAGGTCCGGGACGTTCAGCAGCTGGGTCGCCACGGCGTGCGTGGTGGAACCGCCGCTGAGGGCCACCACCGTGCCGGGTTCGACCAGGGCGGCGGTCGCCTCGGCGATGGTGGCCTTGGCCGCCGATTCGAGGGTGGACTTCACCTCGAAGCCGAGCTCCTGGGCGGTGCCGGCGGTGACCGCGCCGCCGTGCACCTTCTCCACCGCCCCGGACCGCGCCAGGGCGTCGAGGTCGCGGCGGATCGTCATGTCGGAGACGCCGAACGCGACGGACAGGTCGGACACCCGCACGGCGCCGTCGCGCCGGACCGCCTCCAGGATGAGGGCGCGGCGCTGCTGGGCGAGCAGCCCCTGATCGGGCATCACCATACTGTGGTCAGCTCCCTCGGGCGGATCGGATAGGGCTCGATCGAGACGGTCCCGTCGAGGACGGCTCCGTCGAACGCGGTTCCGGGGCGGGCCCAGCGGTGCGCCGGAAGCCACCCGGCCGGTACGGAACCGCCGGTGGCACCCGGTCCAGTCGGGTACCACCGGCAGTCTGTGGCGAGCGGGCCGACCCTCGGCGGCCCTCGCCGTTCCCCACGGGCGCGACCGGAGCGGTCCGTTCGTCGAACGGGCGCCGCCGGCCGGGCGGGTGCGGAAGTCGCTGACCCGGCACGGCCTCCGGGCCGATCGGTCCGGAGGCCGTGCCCGGCGTCTAGGCGGGGAGGCCGATGGCGCGTTCGCCGCTCCGGCGTTGCTGGATGACGACGGCGGCGACGAGGAGGGCGCCTTGGGCGACGTTCTGCCAGAAGGAGTTGATGCCTTCGACGGTGAGGCCGTTCTCGAGGCAGCCGAGGAGGGCGACGGCGAGGAGGGTGCCGCCGATGCCGCCCTTGCCGCCCTTGAGGGCGCAGCCGCCGAGGGCGGCGGCGGTGATGGCCTTGAGTTCGAGGCCTTCGCTGCCGGAGGTGGGTTGGCCGGAGCCGGTGCGGGCGGTGAGGAGGATGCCGGCGAGGGCGGCGACGATGCCGATGAGGGCGTAGACGGAGACGAGGTATTTGTTGATGTTGATGCCGGCGAGGCGGGCGGCGGTGTCGTTGCCGCCGATGGCGTAGATGTTGCGGCCGATGTCGGTGTACTTGAGGAGGAGGTGGACGGTGGTGGCGACGACGATGAGGAGCCAGACCATGACGGGCAGGCCGGCGATCTTGCCGCGTCCGAGGAAGACGAAGAGGTCGTTGTTGAGGACGTAGCCCTGGGCGCGGCCGTTGGAGACGAGTTGGGCGATGCCCTTGTAGGCGGCGAGGCCGGCGAGGGTGGCGATGGTGGGGTTGACGCGGCCGTAGACGATGATGACGCCGTTGAGGATGCCGACGGCGATGCCGATGCCGATGGCGGCGGCGATGCCGGCGAGGGCGTTGGAGCCGGCGGAGGTGAAGGCCATGGCGGAGACGACGGAGGCGATGCCGACCTGGGAGCCGACGGAGATGTCGAGGCCGCCGCAGATGATGACGACGGTCTGGACGACGGCGAGGAGGCCGGTGATGGTGGCGGCCTCGGCGATGACCTGCATGTTGGTGATGCTGAGGAAGTTGTCGTTCAGGATGCCGAACAGGGCCAGGACCAGGACGAGGGCGCCGATCAGGCTCAGGTTCTGACCGCCGATGGAGGCCAGGAGCGAGGCGCGGTTCTTGGTGGGCCGGTGCGGTGCGCCGTTCTCGGCGGTCGGCCGGGCGGTGGTGGTGCTCATGCGCGGGCTCCAGGGGCGGTCGTCGTCGTGGGGGCGGTGGTCGGCTTGTCGTGGGTGATGTCGTCGGCCATGGCGAGGGCGAGGATGGCTTCCTCGGTGGCCCGGGCGCGGGGGAGTTCGCCGGTGATGCGGCCGTTCTGCATGACGACGATCCGGTCGGCGAGGCCGAGGACTTCGGGGAGTTCGGAGGAGATGACCAGGACGGCGATGCCTTCCTGGGCGAGGTCGGCGATGATCTGGTAGATCTCGGCCTTGGCGCCGACGTCGATGCCGCGGGTGGGTTCGTCGAGGATGAGGACCTTGGGCTTGCGGGCGAGCCAGCGGGCGAGGACGACCTTCTGCTGGTTGCCGCCGGAGAGTTTGCGGACCTCGTGCTCGATGGAGGGGGTGCGTACGCGCAGGCGGTCGGTGTAGTGCTGGGCGAGTTCGCGTTCGGCGCTCCGGCGTACGAAGCGCAGGCGGCGCAGGCGTTCCAGGACGACGAGGGAGGTGTTGTCGCGGATGGAGCGCTGCAGGAACAGGGCCTGGGCCTTGCGTTCCTCGGGGGCCAGGCCGAGGCCGGCGCGGATGACGGCGCCGGGGTTGCCGGAGGGCAGGCGCTCGCCGTCGAGGGTGACGGTGCCGGAGTGGATGGGCAGGTCGCCGGCGAGGGCGAGGGCGAGTTCGGAGCGTCCGGCGCCGATCAGGCCGGCGAGGCCGACCACCTCGCCGGCGTGGACGCGCAGGGTGATGTCGTGGACGGCGTCGGTGGTGACGTTCCGGACGTCGAGGACGACGCGGTCGGTGGCGACGTCCTGGCGGGAGAACATGCTGCTGAGGTCGCGGCCGACCATGAGGCGGACGAGTTCGCCCTCGGTGGTGGTCGCGGCGTCCTGGACGCCGGCGAGGGCGCCGTCGCGCAGGACGGCGATGCGGTCGGCGAGTTGGAAGATCTCCTGCATGCGGTGGGAGACGTAGATGACGGCGACGCCCTGGTCGCGCAGGCGGCGGATCAGGGCGAACAGGGCGTCGACCTCGTGCTCGGAGAGCGAGGAGGTGGGTTCGTCGAAGGCGATGACCTTGGCGTCGCCGGTCAGGGCGCGCAGGATCTCGACGAGTTGGCGCTGGGCGGGGGTCAGTCGGGAGCCGAGCAGGTCGGGGTCCAGGACGCCGGCGAAGCCGACCCGGTCGAGGTCGGCGGTGATGCGCCGGCGCAGTTCGGCGCGGTCCAGGCGGCGGCCGGCCCTGCGGGGCAGGGAGCCGGCGTAGACGTTCTCGGCGACCGAGACGTGCGGGATGATCTCGGGTTCCTGGGGGATGATCCGGATCCCGGCGCGGCGGGCGTCGGTCGGCGAGGACAGGGCCAGCGGGCGGCCGTCGAGGACGACGTGGCCCTCGGTCGGCTGGTGGTCACCGGTCAGGATCTTCAGCAGGGTCGACTTGCCCGCCCCGTTCTCCCCCATCAACGCGGTCACCTGACCGGCGGGGAAGTCGAGGGTCACGCCACCGAGGGCCTGGACCGCGCCGAACCGCTTGGTGACCTGATGGACACCGACGCTCCCGGCGGCGGGCTGGGCAGTGGGCGGGCGGGGTTCCGGGTTCACGGCAGGGGCTGGGCTCATCGGGGTCACCTTGAGGTCGTGCGGGAGGGTCGGGACGGTCCGCGGCCGGTGGGACGCGGTCGGTGGCGGACCGGGTGGGGGGTGGAGCTTCGGGCGGTCCGGCCGGCGGGGGCGTCCCCGGCCCGGCGGTGCAGGAGCCGGGCCGGAGAACGCCGTGGCAGGCCGGGGGGTGCGGCCCGAACGGGGTCAGCTGCAGGTGACTCCGGCGCTCTGCCAGGTCGTGGCGTCGACCATGGTGGTGGGCGCGAAGGCCTCCTTCGGGAAGTCCTTGCTGTTCTTGAGCTTGTCGTACATGGTCTGCACGGCCAGCGCGCCGACGTCCTTGCCGTTGATGAACAGCGCGGCCTTCATCCCGGTCGGCTTGCCGCCGCTCCAGTCCTTGCACGCCAGGTACGCGCCCAGACCCACCCCGATCACGTGGTCCGCCGAGATGCCCGCGTTCTGCAGCGCCGTCACCCCGCCCTGCACGTTCTCGTCGTTGCAGCCCCACAGCACCCAGTTCTTCACACCCGGGTTGGCCGTCACCGTCGCCGCGATCTTGTCCTGCGCGCCGGTCGGCGTGTTGTCCGTCGCCACGTCGATGTTCTGCACCCCGGGCACGGCGGCCGCGAACGCCTCCTTCGCGCCCTTCACCCGGTCACCGCAGACCGTCACGTCCTGCTTCCAGGCCGAGATCACCCGGGTCTCCGCCGGGTTCCAGCCCGCCTTCTTGAACTCCTCACCGGCCCGCTTGCCGACCTCGCCGCCCATCTGCAGCCCGGAGAACCCGATCCGCGACACCAGGTCGTCCTTCGAGCACGCCGCCGGGTCCGGACCGCTGGCGCAGATCTGGTCGTCCGAGGTCAGCAGCGCCACCTTGGCGTCCCGCGCGGTCTGCACGACCTGCGGCCCCACCGCCGGGTCCGGCACCACGATGATCACACCGTTGGTCTTCTGCGCGACCGCGGACTGCACCTCGCTGATGGTCTTGTTCGCGTCGTTGCCGAGGTTGACGACCTTCAGGTCGACCCCCAGCTCCGCGGCCTTCGCCTTCGCGCCCGCCGCCTCCCCGACGAAGTACTCCTGGTCGCCCTGCTTCTGCAGGTAGGTGATCGAGATCTTCCCGGAGACCGGCGCCACCGAGGCGTCGCCCGACTTCACGGACTCCTGACCGGTCGAACAGGCGGTGGCCAGGCCCAGGGTGAGGAGGAGGCCGGCTGCGGCGGCGGCGCGGCTGGTGGGACGGAACATATGGGGGAGCTCCTTCGAGGGCGCACCAGCCGCAGGGGCGGAACGGGTGCGAGGGAGTCGGGCAGTCGTGTACATGCTGGTGGAATGCGAGCGGTGGAGTGCGGCGGTGCGCCGACCAGGTGGTGGTTTGAGGCCGGGAGCCCCGCCTTGGCCAGTCAATCGAACGTAGACTGCCAGAAACAAACACTTCCGAACGCAATGGGGATATGACACCTCTGTTTCGGAAACCACGTCAAGGGTGCGGCGGGGTCGAGACCAGCTTGTGACGTGCGGCCGGTGCCGGGGCGGACGGGACGCGCGGCCAGGTGGCAAGCCCCGCGGCTCAGCCGGGGATTCCCCGGGCGATCCCGGATCCGGACCGGTCGCGCCCGGCCGCCCGGTCCGAAAGCCGGCGGTAACGCTTCGGTAACCCCCCGGGACGGTCGGGGGCGACGGCCCTCCACCCCTCACGACCGGCGCAGGTGGACGGTCGGCTGCCGAGCCGCACGCAGGGAGAACAGTGAGAGAGCCCTCAGCGTCCTGGACCGCCTTCGAGCCCCGCGGCCGGCTGCCCCAGCCGGGCGAACGGGCGGCCGCGGTCGCGCTGTTGTCGCTGCCCGAGGAGTGCCGGCGGGAGATCCTGCGGGCCGTGGTGCGGGCCGCCGGACAGCGGGAACTGCCGTCCTCGGCGGTTGCCGCCGGGACCGCGCCCCAGGACGGCTCCGCGGACGTCTGCCGCGCCCGCGCCGTCGCGGTCGCGGTCCGGACCTGCCGGTACCTGGCCGCCCGGCAGGGCGGCGCGGACGGGCCGTCCTCCCCGCCGCCCGGGGCACCCGCACCGTCCTGTCCTTCCTGTTCCGTCGGGGGTCGCCCGTCGCAGCCGGGGGCGACGTGCGGGGGCGACGACGAACCCACGGTCGTCCTCGAACTAGTCCGCACCGTGGCCCGCGCCGAACGGCCGGCCCTGTCACCGGCCAGGGACAGCTCTGGCCCGGGCCGGCGCTAGCGCCGCGTCCTGTGGTGGAGCCTGGCGCTCTCGGCCGCCGCCCTGGTCGGCGGTACCGTGGCCATCCAGCAGGAGGGCCGGGAGGCACCCCGGCCGGGTACGGTCTCGGTGCCCGGTGCCACCACCTCGGAGGCCTCGCCCGGCCCGACGGCGAATCCGGCCGTTCCCGCGGCGAGGAGCACGGCGGGCGGCGGCCCGGGGGAGAGCGGGACGGCGGGGCGCGGTACGGCGGCGCCGGCGAAGGGGCTCTCCGGTGCGGGGTCGACGGCCGGCCGCCCGGCACCGCGGGCGGTCGGCGGCGGGCGTCAGCGACTGAGCCGGTCGATCTCGGCGAGCTCCTCGGCGGTCAACGGACCGCCGTCGAGCGCGTCGAGGTTCTGGTCGAGCTGGGCGGTGCTGGACGCGCCGATGATCACCGAGACCACCCGCTCGTCCCGCAGCACCCAGGACAGTGCCAGCTGGGCCAGGGTCTGGCCGCGCCGCTCGGCGATCTTGTTCAGCGAGCGCAGCTGCTCCAGCTTCTCCCCGGTCAGCGCCTCCGCGCGGAGGAAGCGGCCGACCGACATCCGCGAGCCGGCCGGCACCTCACCGGACAGGTAGCGGTCCGTCAGCAGGCCCTGCGCCAGCGGGGAGAACGCGATCAGACTCGTCCGCGTCTCGCCGACCGCGTCCAGCAGCCCGTCCTCGGCGGCGGCGCGGTCCAGGATCGAGTACCGGACCTGGTTCATCAGCATCGGGGTGCCCAGGTCGCGCAGGATCTCCACGGCCTCGCGGTGCTGCGCGGCCGGGTAGTTGGAGACCGCCGCGTACAGGGCCCGGCCGGAGCGCACCGCCCGGTCGAGCGCCCCTATCGTCTCCTCCAGCGGCGTCGCGGGGTCGTAGCGGTGCGAGTAGAAGACGTCGACGTAGTCCAGGCCCATCCGCTCCAGCGACTGGTCCAGGCTCGCCAGCAGGTACTTGCGCGACCCGCCGACGCCGTACGGGCCCGGCCACATGTCGTAGCCCGCCTTCGACGCGATGAACAGCTCGTCCCGGTACGGCTTGAAGTCCTGGGCGAAGAGAAGGCCGAAGTTGCGCTCCGCGCTGCCGTACGGCGGGCCGTAGTTGTTCGCCAGGTCGAAGTGCGTGACACCGCGGTCGAAGGCCCGGCGCAGCACCGCGCGCTGCACCTCCAGCGGCTGGGTGTCGCCGAAGTTGTGCCACAGGCCGAGCGACACGGCGGGGAGCAGCACGCCGCTGCGGCCGGCCCGCCGGTAGGACATGGACGTGTAGCGGGTCTCCGCAGGGTGGTGGGTCATACCGGCATCCTTTCAGGCGGAGGCCGGTGGAGGGAACCAACAGCCCTGCCTGAAAGGGACTTTGTCGGATCGCGGCGCGGCGCGCGGTGACGGACCGGGGGAGGGCGTGGGCCCCGCTCAGAGCTCCGGGTGCTCCAGCATCTCCGTGACCAGTGCCGCGATCGGGGAGCGCTCGGAGCGGGTGAGGGTGATGTGGGCGAACAGCGGATGCCCCTTCAGTTTCTCGACCACCGCGACGACGCCGTCGTAGCGGCCGACCCGCAGGTTGTCGCGCTGCGCCACGTCGTGGGTCAGCACCACCCGGGAGCCCTGGCCGATCCGGGAGAGCACCGTCAGCAGGCCTCGGCGGCTGTTCTCTGACGTCATGGTGAATTCCTCCTCCGCGAGCGGAGCGCGGGGTCGGGAAAAGGCCTGATGAGTCCGTGGCCTCGCAGTTCCCGGCCCTGTCCGGCGGCCGGACCGAATCGTCGCCTGCTGCCTGTGCGGTGGGGAATGCCTCATCCGGCACTGAATCGACGGGGCGTCGAGTCATTCACAGGTAGGTGTGGGCCCAAACTACGGCAGTCCGGGATCGGGGCCAACGCCTCGCCCTGTCACGTGGATCACACCGAAAGGGCGGTTCGGGCCGTGTCGTCAGATGCGGAATTCGGCCCGGACGAGGTGGCCGGACGAGGTGGCCGGGCGGGGTGGCCGGTCGGGGTGTGGCAGGTGCCCCAGGCGCTGCCAGCAGGGTGTGAGGCATGGGAACGCCGAGTGGCCGGGAGGTCGCCCCCGGGGTCGGGTGGACCCGGGGGCGACGGCGCGAGGTGGCGCGACGGGCTCAGCGCAGCCGGCGGGCGCGGAGCACCAGGTCGTCGGTGTGGTGGGCGCCGGCGCCGCCCTCCGGTGCCACGCGCGGCCGCTGCTCGTCCACCTCGACCCGCCAGTCCTCGTCGAGGAGCGCGGTGACCATCGCGGGCCACACGTAGTCGGCGGGGTCGAACTCGCCCGCCTGTGCCTCCCGGGTGTCCATGCCCGCGTGGTGCACGAGCAGGAGCACGCCGCCGGGCGCGACGGCCGCGAGCAGCGCCCGCTCGGCCGCGGCACCAGGGGTGCGCAGCAGGGCCGGGTACTGCGCGGAGACCAGGTCGAAGGAGGCCGGCGGGAGCGCCGCCCCGACCAGCTCCGCGTGCACCCAGCGAACGGTCACGCCGGCGTCCCGGGCGTGCCCGGCCGCCCGCTCCAGCGCCACGCCGGAGACCTCCAGCGCGGTCACGTCCCACCCTCCGCGCGCCAGCCAGACGGCGTCCGCGCCCTCGCCGCAGCCGACGTCCAGCACCCGCCCGGGGGAGAGCCCTTCGACCTCGGCCACGAGCGCGCCGTTGGGGCGGCCGCTCCACAGTTGCTGCCGGTCGGCGTACCGGCCGTCCCACTCGGCCCGCACGGCGGGGTCCCCGAGGTACTCGCCCGCGGGCGAGGTTGCTGCGATGTCGTCGGTCATGCCCCAACGCTCGCCCGCCGCCCACCGGGTGGGCCAGTTCTGTTGCCGATCCGGCAAACCGCGCGGGAGGCCCTCGCGTGGGGGCACCGTCCCGGTCCTCTCCGGCTGTGTGTCCCGCTGCTACGATCCGCGCAGTTCAGACGCTGTATCAGACAGAGGTGGGGCCGGAAATGCAGGGCGAGAGGGACGAGCAGGACGCGAAGCCGGTGAACCGGCGCAGGCTCCTCGGCGGAATAGCCGCCGGGGTGTGTGTGCTGGGCCTGGCCGGTGCCGGGGGCCTGGCGTTGCGGGGGTCGCACGATCCGGTCCCGGCCGGGTCCTCGGTGGGTTCCGGCGCCTCGGCCGACACCTCGCCGAGCCCGACCGCTTCGGCGAGCCCCGCGCCCTCGGAGCCCGCCCCGCCGGCGGAGGTCGTCCTCGCCGCCACGAGCACGCCGCCGCCGGTCGGGACCCCCGTGCCCACCGAGCCTCCGGCAGCCCCGGCGCCGGCCCGGTCCACGGTCGCCGCACCGCCGCGCCCCTCGAAGACCGCGGCCGCCCCGAAGCCGGCGCCGACCCGCGTGTCCGCCCCGTCGCCGACCCTGGACCAGGAGAACCCGCCCGCCGCGTGGAGCCCCGGCCCGCGACCCACCCCGACCCTCCCGAAGCCCCCGACCAGCTGCCCGCCCCTCCAACTCCCCAGCTGGGACGGCTGCCACCCGATCGGCCCGGTGATCACCTTCCCCCCGATGACCATCCCCCCGCAGCCGAACGTCACCCCCTCCACGGTGGCCCGCTGAGCGCGCTCCCGCGTGATCTCGGGCGAACCGCCCCTTCAGGGCCTTGTGCGGGTCGCTTTCGCCGTCGCCGTGGTCCCTCTGATCGCAGTCTGTGGTGGGCGGCGATCGTGAGGCCCCGTTCGGTGTCGACGGGCATCCACTCGATCTGGTGGTGGGGTGGAGGTCGCCGGGGTCGAGGTCGGGTTCCGCCCCGCCGATGACGAGCGCAATCCCGGGGCGACAGCCCGCTCGTGTCCTGGCGCAGGCGCAGGCGCTGGTGGCGGAGGGTCGGTAGAGCGGGTGCCGGTCCCGCTGACGGATTCGCTGACGTTTTCCGGCCCGCGACTCCGACGGGGGCTCTAACCTGGCGCGATGACGAGTCGAAACCCAGTCTCCCGTACCGGCGCGGCCGCCCTTGGGGCCGCCGGCCTCGTTCTCCTCACCGCGTGCGGCGGCGGGGGCGGCAGCAGTGAGAGCAAGGCCAAGCAGGTCGGTTGGTACCGCACGGTCGGCGACCTCTGCGCCGTGCTGGGCGATCCCGGCCTGCCGGGGCAGCTGAGGAGTTCCATACCGGTGACGAGCGCCGGGATCGCGAGCGACCCGTCCAAGTCGCTCAGCTGCGGCTACGTCGGCGGTCCGGCGACCGAGGACTGGCGGGTGAGCGTCGACGCGACGGTCTTCGAGGCGGCCCGCGGCTGCCACTGGCTGGAGGTCGAGGCGGACATCGCGAAGTCCCCGCTCGGCGGACCCAAGCCGACCGAGACCCGGAAGTTCGAGACGACCGACGGCGGGGGGCTCGGCCAGGAGGGCTACCAGTCGTCGGTCCGGCACCCGCTCACCGACACCATCCCGGGGCCGGTCGACCAACTGGCCTTCAGGTCGGCCTTCTGCGACGGCAATCTCCGCCTGACGGTCACCGTCGACTACAGCGCGGGCTCGGAGATGTCCGCGGACTACCCGAGCGCGCTCGAAAAGGCGGAGGAGGCGTCGCGGAAGAAGGCCGCCGAACTGCTCAAGCGGGCGCGGGAGGCGCTGTACGAGCGCGCGATGAGCCCGCAGCCGACGGCCACGTGACAGGCGGCCGCCCCGGCCAGAGCGAACCGCCGTACCGCGTCCCGGTGAGTGCCCCGGTTCACACGGTCACGCCGGCGGGCGGGGTGGGGCCCGGGGGGAGGTGGACGGTCATGATCAGGTCGCAGGGGCCGGTGTCCGAGGCGCGGTAGGTGTGGGGGGCGTCGCCGTCGAAGGTGGCGGTCTGGCCGGCCTCGACGGTGTGCTCGGTGCCGTCGACGACCAGGGTCATCCGGCCCGCGGTGACGCTGACGGTCTCCACGACGCCGGCCTGGTGGGGGTGGCTGGGGTAGTCCTCGCCGGGTTCGAGGTGCCAGCGCCAGACCTCGACGGGGGCCGGGCCCGAGGTGGTCAGCATGAGCCGGGCGGAGCCGCCGTGCTCGCCGGTCCACAGCGGGGCGACCGCGTCGGCCGCCACGACGCGGACCCGTCCCTCGGGTGGGCCCTGCATGAGGGCGGACACCGAGATCCCGAGGGTGTCGGCCAGCCGCACCAGGGTGGCGAGGTTGGGGTTGCCCTGTGCTCGTTCCAGGCCTACCAGGGCGCCCTTGCTGACCTGGGCGCGGCGGCCGAGTTCCTCCAGGGAGAGGCCGGCCCGCAGCCGGGCCGCCCTCACGTTGCGCGCCACCGTTCGCAGAGCCGCCGCCGTCTCGACCACCGATTACCACTCCTCGTCCCTCGGTCCACTCAAATGTACCCTGCGGTCGTTCCGGTAACCCATCCTGGTCATTCTGTTGTACCGTGAAGTCATTCCACTGATTGACGACGGGCATCGAAGGACGTGCTGTGACCGCTCTGCTGCTGGCCCTGTGCAGTTCACTCGCCTACGGCTGCGCCGACTTCCTGGGCGGTATGGGCGCCCGCAAGGCCCATGTGCTGCGCACCGTGATGATCGCGGCCCCCGCCAGCCTGGCGGTCGAACTCCTGCTGTGGCCCTTCCTCGGCGCCTCGTTCAGCGCCGCCGCCGTGGGCTGGGGCGCCGCCTCCGGCATCGCCTCGGCCGCCGCGTTCGTGCTGCTCTACCGGACCCTGGCGATCGGCCCGATGAGCGTGCTGTCGCCGGTGACCGCGCTGGTGTCCGCCGTGCTGCCGGTCGGGGTCGGCCTGGTGCAGGGGGAGCGGCTCTCCGCGGCCGGGCTGGTCGGCCTGCCGCTCGCGCTGGTCGCGGTCGTCCTGGTGA
Source organism: Kitasatospora sp. NPDC001603 (assembly GCF_040298365.1). Classification (NCBI taxonomy): domain Bacteria; kingdom Bacillati; phylum Actinomycetota; class Actinomycetes; order Kitasatosporales; family Streptomycetaceae; genus Kitasatospora; species Kitasatospora sp. NPDC001603. Next base: position 5,292 of record NZ_JBEPAA010000086.1, on the reverse strand, counting down.
GCGTCGGGAGCGAGGGCCCGGCCCGGCCCTCGCGCGGCGCCCTGCTGCTCGCGTTCGGCGCGGGCGCGGCCATCGCCCTGCAGCTGATCTGCCTGCACCAGGCGCCCTCCGACAGCGGGTTGGCACCGCTGCTCACCGGCCGGGCCGTCTCCTCGGCCGCCACCCTGACCGCGGCCGGCCTGCTGTACCGGCGGCTGGGCGGCGAACGGCCCGCGTACGGGATGTCGGCGGCCGCGGGCGTGCTGGACTCCCTGGCGAACCTGCTGTTCCTGCTCGCCGCCCGCAGCGGCGACCTCGCCGTCGTCGCCGTCATCACCGCCCTCTACCCGGCCGGCACCGTCCTGCTCGCCCGGGCCGTGCTCGCCGAACGGATCCACCGTCTGCAACTCGCCGGGCTGGCGGCCGCGGCCGTCGCCGTCAGCCTGCTCGCGCTGACCTGACCGACCGCCTCCCGGGGGCGCCGGACGAGCGTGCCGGGGGCGCCGGGCCGCGTGCTACGGTGGCGGCACCGGGAGTAAAAACGCGAGCCACTCGCGCGCATACGCGGTCTCCGACGAGCCGCCACTTCTTCACCTCGAAGGAGTGCGCCGTGCCCACCCGCCGTCCCCGTGAAGCCGCCGAGAGCCCTGCTGCCCCCGCCGAACGCCCCTGTGAAGCCGTCGAGAGCCTCGCTGCCCCCGCCGGACGTTCCCGCTCGCCGCGCTCCCTCCGCGAGGCCTGGACCGCCCTCGCCGGGCTCTCCGCCGTGTTCCTCTTCGAGATGCTCGACAACTCGGTCCTCAACGTCGCCCTGCCCACCATCGGGCGCGAGCTGTCCGCCTCGGCGACGGCCCTGCAGTGGGTCACCAGTGCGTACGCCGTGGTGTTCGGCGGGCTCATGCTCGCCCTCGGGGCGCTGGCCGACCGGGTCGGCCGGCGCAGGGTCATGCTGGTCGGGCTGGTGCTGCTCGGTGCGGCGAGCCTGGCCACCGCGTTCGTCACCACGGTGGAGCAGCTGATCGCCGTCCGCTCGGCGACGGGGATCGCGGCCGCGATGACGACGCCGGGCTCGCTCGCCCTGGCGTTCCGTCTGTTCGACGAGGACGGCCTGCGCGTCCGTGCGACGACGCTCATCTCGACGGTGGGGCTGGTCGGGCTCGCGGTCGGACCCACGGCGGGCGGTCTCGTCCTCGCCGTCGCCCCGTGGCAGACCCTGCTGCTGGTCAACGTGCCGATCGCCGCGCTCGCGTACCTCGGCATCCGGCGCGGCATCCCGGCGGACCGGGCGGACGAGCTGCACCGCGACCCGGTCGACGCCGCCGGCGCGCTGCTCGGCACGGCGACGGTCGTGCTGGCGCTGGTCGCACCGACGCTCTTCGTCGAGCTGGGTGCCCGCTCGCCCCTTCCGTGGCTGACCTCGGCGGTGGCGGCCGCGGCGGCGGTCCTCTTCGTGGTCCGCGAGCGGTCGGCCCGCCACCCGCTCCTCGACCTCGAACTGGTCGCCCGCCCGCTGGTGTCGAGCGGCCTGGCCTTCAAGGGCGCGGCCGGACTGGCGACCGCCGGGCTCGGCTACCTGGTGACGCTGCACCTGCAGCTCGACCTGGGCTGGACGCCGGCGCGGGCGGCGCTCGGGATGCTGCCGCAGGTCGTCGTCCTCATCGCCGGCGGTGCCCTCGTCGGCCCGCTGATCAAGCGCGTGGGTCTCGACCGGGCCGCCTGGCTGAGCGCCGGAGCGGTGGTGTGCGGACTGGCCGTCTACGGGCTGCTGGGCCGCTTCGGGTACCCGTGGGTCGCCGTCGCGCTCGCCCTCGCCGCGGCCGGCATGCGCGTGGTCGGGGTCGTCGCCGGGACCAACGTGATGCGCGGCCTCCCCCGGAACCGGACGACGGTCGGTGCGGCGCTGGTGGACAGCGCCGGTGAGGTCGCCGCCGCGGTCGGCGTCGCCGTCGGCGGCACCGTCCTCGCGGCGCTCGTCACCGGCGACCTCACCGCCCCGGACCGGGACGCCCACCGGACCGCGGAGTTCCTGGACGCGGTCGGCTGCGCCGGCCTCGTGCTGACCGCCGTGGCCGCGGTGCTCGTGGGCTGGGGCATCCGCCGGGCCCGGGTCGCGGACCGGGGCACGGGCACGTCCGCTGCCGGAGCGACGGCCGGGTAGCGGCTGCTCCGAGGGCGCGGACGCGGCCGGGCCGCCATGCGCGGACGGGTCGACCGGCAGGCGCGGGACGGCGGCTGGGGCGGGGGAGCGACCCGCGAGCTGATCGAGGCGCCAGGGCCGGCTGGGTGGACAGCGGTGGACAGGAGTGAACAGTCCTCGTCCCCGCCGGCCCTGGAGAGTGGACAACGCTCCGCACGAGTCTGTGCCCATGACCGATGCACACACCCACACCGACCGGGCCGGCCCCCGGGCCACCCGGCCGGGAGCCGCCCTCGCGGCGCTCGCGGCGGCCCAGTTCACCGTCATGCTCGCCACCTCGATCGTGAACGTGGCCCTCCCGCAGATCCGCACCGGCGTCGGCCTGTCGGACGGCGGGACCACCTGGGTGGTCAACGCCTACGGCCTGGCCTTCGGGGCGCTGCTCCTGGCCGGCGGCCGGGCGGGCGACCTCCTCGGCCGCCGCCGGGTGCTGATGTCCGGCCTCGGGCTGTTCGTGGCGGCCTCGCTGGCGGCCGGCCTGGCCGGCACCCCGGGCGTGCTGATCGCCGCCCGCGCGGCGCAGGGCCTCGCCGCCGCCGCGATCGCGCCGGCCGCGCTCGCCCTGGCGATGGGCCAGTTCCCCTCCGGACCCGGGCGCGGCCGGGCGCTGGGCGTGTGGGGCGCGGTCTCCGGCGCGGGGGGAGCGGGCGGCGTCCTGCTGGGCGGTGTCCTCACCCAGGCCTGGGGCTGGCCCTGGATCTTCCACTCGGTCGCGCTCGGCACGGCGTTGGTCCTGGCCGCCGTGGCGGTGCTCGTGCCGCCGGAGACCGGCGCGCGGACCGGGCGGTTCGACCTGCTGGGCACCGCCACCGTCACCCTCTCGCTGACCTGTCTCGTCTGGGGCCTGACCACCGCACGCGGCGCCGGCTGGACGGACACCCGGGTGCTGGGCGCGCTCGGCGCGGCCGCGGCGCTGTTCGCGGCCTTCGTCGTGGTCGAACGCGGCCGCCCCGACGCGCTGGTGCCGCGCCGACTGCTCACCACCGGCCGGGTCGCCGCGGGCAACCTGCTGATGGCGCTGCTGGGATCGGTGTGGATCGCGCTGTTCTTCTTCCTGCCGCTCTACCAGCAACAGGTGCTCGGATCCGGGCCACTGGCCACCGGCGCGGGCCAACTCCCGCTCGCGGCAGCCAATATGATCGGTGCGTCGCTGGCGCCCCGGATCGCCCGGCGGCTCGGCGCCACCGCGACCGTCACCGCGGCGCTGCTCACCGAGGCCGCCGGGCTGCTGTGGCTGTCACGGATCGATGCGGACGGAAGCTACCTCGCCGACATCCTCGGCCCGAGCGTCCTGGTCGGCCTCGGTCTGAGCGTCGCCTTCGTCCAGCTCACCGCGCTCGCCGTGGACGGCGTCCCGCCGCAGGACGCGGGCCTGGCCGGCGGCCTGGTCAACACCACCCGACAGGTCGGCGGCGCGATCGGCCTCGCCGCCCTGGCCACCCTGGCCGGTTCGGTCACCGCCGGCGCCGCCGGTCACGCGTCGCACGCGGCAGCCCTCACCAGCGGGTACCGGGCCGCCTTCCTCGTCTCCGCCCTCGTTCTCGCCGTCAGCGCGGCGCTCGCCGGGTACCTGGCCCGCCGCCCGGTCCGCGCCCCGGCGGCCACGGCCGTCCCGCTCCCGCTGACCGGTCGCTGACCACCGCCCAGCCCCCGACCACCCGTCACCACCGAGAAGGAACCCCGCCATGAGCACCGAGAAGCCCTACCTGACCGGTCACTTCACCCCCGTCGTCGACGAGGTCACCGCCACCGGCCTGACCGTGGAGGGCCACCTGCCGCCCGAGCTGACCGGCCGGCTGCTCCGCAACGGCCACAACCCCAAGCCCGGCGTCACCCCCACCCACTGGTTCAAGGGCAGCGGCATGGTGCACGGCGTCCGGCTGCGGGACGGCCGCGCCGAGTGGTACCGCAACCGCTGGGTGCGGACCCCCGCCCTGGACGGTGCCCCCTACCTGACGGAGCACGGCCCGGACCTGACCGCCAGCGCCGCCGGCACCCACGTCATCGAGCACGCCGGGCGCCTCCTCGCGCTCTGCGAGGCCAACCTGCCCTTCGAACTCACCCCGGAGCTCGACACCGTGGGCGCCTACGACTTCGGCGGCAAGCTGACCTCCGCGATGACCGCGCACCCCAAGGAGGACCCGGTCACCGGGGAACTCCACTTCTTCGGCTCCTTGCCGTTCCCGCCGTTCCTGACGTACCACGTCGCCGACGCCAAGGGCGGGATCGTCCACACCGCCGAGGTCCCGGGCGCGAGTGCCGCCCTCAAGCACGACTTCGCGCTCACCAGCGGCCATGTGGTCTTCGTCGAGGGCAACGTCACCTTCGACCCCGCCGAGCACTCCGGCATCCCCTACAGCTGGAGCGACACCCAGCTCTCCCGCATCGGCATCATGCCGCGCGGCGCCGACGGGGCCCGCCACGTCCGCTGGTTCTCCATCGAGCCGGGCAACATGCTGCACGTCGGCAACGCCTACGAGGACGGCCGGGGCCGCGTCGTCCTGGAGGGTCCCACGGTGGACCGCGAGGGCTTCCGGCTCTCCTGGAACTGGTGGGTGGGCGCGCCCGGGCGCGGCACCGAGCCGGTGGCCCGCTCGCTCACCCGCCGCTGGGTGGTCGACCTGGCCGCCGGTACGGTCGACGAGCAGATCATCGACGACCTCGCGGTGGAGTTCCCGACCCTCAACGAGCGGTACCTCGGCGCCGAGAACCGCTACCAGTACGCCATCTCCTTCCCCGACGAGCAGGGCTTCGGCGGCTACGGCGTCGTCAAGTACGACCGCACCACCGGCGCCCGGCGGATCCACCAGGTCGGCGACGCCCGGCTGCCGAGCGAGGCGGTCTTCGTGCCCGCCGACGGTGCCACCCGCGAGGACGACGGCTACCTGCTGACGGTCGTCTCCGACCTCAAGCAGGACGCGTCCCAGCTGCTGGTCCTGGACGCCTCCGGCCTGGACCGGGTCGCCACCGTCCACCTGCCGCAGCGGGTGAGCGCCGGGCTGCACGGTTCGTGGATCCCGGACGCGACCGAGGGGTGACCTCGGCGGCCCCGCGTCGTTCCCGGCGACGAAGACGTTGTGCTCACCCGGGAGCCGCCCCGGGTCCACCATCAGCGG